>JAITDV010000535.1 GCA_031282385.1 Planctomycetaceae bacterium
CATCATCGCCTTGGTGTGCCGTTACCACACCAACTAGCTAATAGGACATAGACTCATCCCCAAGCGGAATCACACCTTTGTTCCGGAGAACACATCACGTATTACCGACAGTTTCCCATCGCTATCCGTAACTTGAGGGCAGATGATCTATGTATTCCTATCCCTTTCGCCACTAAGGTATTGCTACCTCCGTACGACTTGCATGCCTAATCCACGCCGCCAACGTTCATTCTGAGCCAGGATCGAACCCTTCAATTTATTTCAATATAGCTAACGTTTCCATTTCTGGAAACGGCTAAAATCAAACTGATAGAGATCACTCTCTGGTTGCCCTAAACGATGGTCATCATTTAGGGACTTTTATTATTATTCACTAATCCTCATTGGATTTTTTGGGTTCACAAAAATTCGTCAAAAATTTTTATGAGCTGGCCAATGGTAACATGCCACAAAAAAATCATTACGCACAAATGATGCACGTTTCAAATATTCTCGCGACAAACCCATTAACCTGCCGTTTTCATCACTACCTAATTTTAAAAGAACTTGTTATCAACTAAAGCACAAAAAACTCATCTCACGAAATTCAACTCCGAAAAATTCGTCTCTTGAACGTGCCTCAAATCAACAACGGGCGAAATTGTACCTCAAATGATTATTCTTACAATGGGGGGGAAGTACCTTATTCAAAAAAATTTTTTCAAAAAGCAAAAAATCCCTAAAAATACAGGTCGAAAATTATTTTCGACCCCTCCAATCTCTTAACCAAAATAAATTCAGCCAAAAAAATAATCGATTCAGCAATCTCAAATTTATTCATTACGTTGGAAAATAACTCTTCGGAATTCGAGACCGATTACGTATCATCTCCAAAAGTTGCGAAAGTATATCACGGCGACCATAAACGTCAACGGGGGGTTAGCACAAGTTCATGAAAAAATAAAAATGAATACATAACAATCTCTACGGCAAAAAATTAAAGCCTTTGTTTCTAAACAGTTCTCACTTGAATTTTGTTTTTTGAAGTTGTGTTCGTTTTTTCATATTCCTAATTGAATCCTGCAACTGAATAGTTACCATTGCAAAATGAAAACAGAAAATTTGTAATTATTCAGTGGAATTTTTTGAACACGTGAATATCGAGTAAACAACCTCATTTTCAACGTTATTTTCTTACTAACTCATGTTACGTACTGTAAGTATATCGCTCGTACTATAAATTGCGTGATTCAAGAGCGTAAAAGCCTGCTTTCCGATAGGTAAGCAGGCAGCGGTAAACGAAAATTTAAGTGTGAACAGTTTAATGTGTTCCGCACTTCCTTTTCCTAGCTCCGGTAAATCCGCCTGTAATGTCCGTACCGTATCCGTACCAATTCCAGGAATTGATTCCAAAATTTTCTTTCGTTGACTTTATTCAGAATTTTCTTGAATCAGTTTTTACATGCTTGCGTCTATTTGCTTAATCCGTTTCGTGATGAATTCGAGTAACTCCTTCGTCATTTTAACGGTCTTTTTTGAGAAGCGTGTTGGTGGGGTTCATGAGATTAAAATAATTTGTTGACTCTAAAGGATGCAGAAACTCATCCTTGCTATTCGAGGTCAAACCGTGAGGCTTGCCACATGCAACTGTCCGAGTTACAAATATAATGCCGTGTGCAACATACTACAGGACGTTCTAAGGAACGAGGGACGAACGTAGTCACACGGCAATTTTCATAATGTATCATGATAACCAATTTTTTTCCTTTTGGCGATTAATCGCTAAAAGGAAAAAATCAGAAATCTCCCGCCCAAAAAAACTACCACTAATTACAACAATATAAACATACAAGGGACGACATCAAAACTCAATTTAGCATGCTCGAAAACACAACGTATTGCGTCTCATATAGATTTAATGATTACGCCCTTTCAGAGCTAAATGTTTTTATTATTATCCGTAAGGCGATGCCCTATGCTAATGATGTTGGGCTTTCAGCCTATTGCCAAAAATTTTAACCCAAAACATTTCACGATAAAAAAACAAACGACTGAATAGTTACGTGTTTTTAACAAAATTATTTTGAAGGGAAACTTCCAATGGACAAAGAATAATTTCTAAATCAGTTTCAAGAATTGTGCAAAAAGTACGAAGCAGACAAAGAACGTCAACTATCCAGAACAGCATTTAAGGGGGCAATGGAAGCGAAGCGGTTTGCGAAATCGCATCGGCTTTTGATACCTTATATTGATGCGTGTTTTACGGTTGCCAGTTTTGCTTATGATATTTTTGAGCCGAAAATTGGAATAGATAATATCTTGGAGATTATCGCTCTTGTGGAAAGCGAGGAAAAAGCTCGCAAGTTTCAAAATGACGATGATCGCGATGATTATCAATACACTGTGTATAGGATTACATCGTAAGCATATTTGGCGTTGGCTCAAAACACCGCATGGTCACAATTCGTCAGCGGTTCATGGTGTATTTGACGATGGGATTCATATTTGCCGACGAACTAACAATCTCGAATATTTAGAAATTTTTCGTATGTTTGTTACTGTGGCTTGTTTTGCATCAGGTGAAATGGGCGAACATTATGCTCTAACAAGTACAGAAGCAGCAACAGCTTCGGAAGGCAAGGTGTTTCGTCGATATTTAGGTTTTAGAAACTTATGTCTTTTTTATATTTGTCAAGGTAAGTTCAACGCAGCTTGGGAAGCATTTCATGCGGCAATTTCACTTACTGAAAAATATCATGACACAATGTTAGCCAAAATTGACTTTGCCCATCTTGTTGAATCGTTTTATCTGATGACTGGTCGGGAAACGGAGTTTTTATCAACATTGCAATTACTGGGCTTTCAAAACGGAATTGCCGGACTTGACCGACTGTTTTTTGCGTGTGCTTTGTCAAGCGGAACTTGGTGATGATTCGTGGACAACAACATTTGACGAAGCCTTGAAATGGCACGCCGCTAATTCTAAACCAGATGTTCTCAACTCTGAACAACAAGAAACACAAGATATAATTGTTGGTGCGTTTTACGATCCGTGTGAACGTCTTTGGAATCATGTTTGTAAGTTACCGAAAACAGATGCGAACCGGCTAATTTTTGAACAATTTCTTTTTGAACGCGGTTTAGTTCCGCTGTCGTTACTGGATTTTGAGGATTCGGGCAATGTTGAGAATGTTGAAAGAGTGGAGAATGTTACGAATGCGGAAGACAATAATTCGGACAAAAATTGTTAGGATATTATCGTTGTATTTTGTGGCAACCGCTTGAGCCGAAATATACGGCTTATGCCGGTTGGATACCAATTCCGCAAGAGGACAAAGAATATTTTGCACGTGGTTTGTTCTTTCCGAAAACGAAACGGACGCAATTAAGTTGACGTGTGAAATGCAAAACCGATGTTACCCAATCCCTAGCCGAACCGGTCAATTGCGAACAACTCAATTCCTATTACGCACCAGAACCACGTGTCATATTTCTGGAAAAACGCTTTCAAAAATATGAACAAGAATAATAGTTGAAAAGATGTTATTTAACCTGTTCACACTTTATAATTTCCTTCACCACCGCCTGCTTAGCTATCGGAAAGTAGGCTTTTACGCTCATGAGTCAGGTAATTTATAGCACGAATAGTATATTTACGACGATTTTGCCAATTTTTATGAAAAATTCAGATATTCCGTTGAATAGTTATCTTTACTTGAAAAAAATTTTTGTACTTTATTTATTGGCATGCAATTTGGGGTTGTGTTTTTTTGCAAGATGAATTATACTGTCGCGAGCGTGTTGATTGATGCGGTGCAAAGTTGCGTAAACTAGAATTTTTGTAACGCAAAATCACGCACATTTGGATTGTGGAAAGTTTGGTTGAATTCTGCTTAAATTGTGTTTTTGTAGAATGAGAATTTTTCGCTAGATTGATGATTATTGCATGGTGTTTTTTTCACTTTGTCTGGGAAAAAATTTACAGCGCAATAATTTTTGTAACATTTAATCCAATCCACTAACAATACTAAATGGAGTATAAAATGAAAAAGACAAATTTAACATTCGGTTTGATTGTTGCCAGCGTCAAATTTGACGCAGATTTTAACGTAAATGTTAAAATAGGCAGGGGGGGGGGGGTACATAAAGAACAAAATTGCCCAAATTATCGTTACGATAATTTTCTGCGGATTTCTCCTAAGCCTTTTCTGGGTTTATTTGGTTTTACTCTTGTTGAGCTTCTGGTGGTGATTGCAATTATTGGAGTGTTGATCGCAATCCTTTTGCCCGCCGTTCAAGCAGCACGAGAATCCGCACGTCGAATGCAATGCTCCAACAATCTAAGACAAATTGGGATAGCATTGCACAACTACCATGATACCTACTTACAATTTCCAACAGGCGTTGTTGGTTCAGAAATCTTGGGTTCAAGACCGCGTCTTACTTGGACATTTGCAATTTACCCGTTTATTGAACAAACGGCATTGCACGAAGAATATTACAGATCAAATTTGGCTCATGTTTACGATGACGATGCGACTTGGGAACGTCCTGGAGCTGCACCGCTTAAAGGTTATCAATGCCCAAGCGATCCATTGCCGCCCAAAACGATAGTTACAAGCCGAAAACAAGCTCGCGGTAACTATACTGGTTTTTGCGCAGCCGGTGCTCATTGGAATATGTACGAATACGTGCGAAATTCAGTATGGAAGCCGCGGCACAGAATGCATTTTTTTTGTTTGGAAATTCCTGTTGATTTTTCAATGATTACTGACGGAACAAGCAATACGCTTGCCGTAAGTGAAGGAATCAAAGGAACTGGACAAAATAACGATTACCGAGGTTGTATCTTATGGGACAACATGCCAGGTGCGTTGGTGATGTCATACTACACACCAAACACAATGCAACCGGATCGCATTATTGCGTCGCTTTATAATGCCAGTTTCAATATTCCCAAAGGACCAATCAGTACAGCTACACCTAATTGGCCAAATGATCAAGTTGCATACGCTAGGAGTTATCATACGGGCGGAGTTAATGTTTGCATGGGTGACGCTTCATGCCGTTTTGCAAATGATAACGTTTCGCCGAATATCTGGCGAGCTCTCGGAACAATCGCCAACGCCGGAAGCCGCGAATACGATCCCGATATCTCCACCGTACCAGAACACACAACTGTTCCAAATGAACCTAGTGCTGTTTCGTGGTAATTGTTACAGAATGATCTTAACAAGATCATTTACTGACTGTTCGTACTATAAATTTCTTGACTCAAGATCGTAAAAGCCTGCTTGCCAATGGGTAAGCAGGTGAAGGTAAAGGAAATTTAAAGTATGAACAATTTAAAACTTAAAATATAAATTAAAAATTATGGAAAAGATTACTTTGAAAAAAATCAGTTACGTGATTGTTTTGTTGTTTGTGGTTCTTTTATTATCGGGTTGTTTGTCTGGTTCAAGTTATCAGACGACTGATCTTGATGGAGTTGTTACAATTGATGGAGTACCGGTTAATGACGGTATGTTGTCGTTTGCTCCAACATCAGGAGCAGGCGGAAGAGGTGTACGAACAAATATTGTTGCAGGAAAATATACCGCAAAAAAAGTTCCTGTTGGTGAGGTTGATGTTACTTTCACTGCCGTTAAGAAAACGGGAAAAAAATTTCAGGCAATGGGAGTAGAGGTTGACGAACAAATTTCTATTGTTCCCGAAAAATACAAAGAAGGAATAAAAATAGAAATTATTACCGGACAAAAAAAACACGATTTCATCCTGACTTCAACTCCAATTTCAATAACTACACCGGAAAAATAATTCTAATTTTGTAACTATTCAGCCGTTCATTTTAAGTGGTAACTGAATTGCGTTGTGTTCACGCAAATTTTAATTTTTTTTGTAGCGTAGAGCTGCCGACTGAATAGTTACTTTCATTGTTCAAAAAATAAGTAAAACGTGCCAAATAATGATTAACATGATATGTACAATAAACCTTTTCTCTAACCTAAAAATACATCAACGCAACAAAAAACCTACAACGAAAAACCGCCTTTAACTCCTCCGAGACCACCCTTGACCCCTCCGAAGGAGGGGAATAAGAAGACGCCTCCGAGTGAGGCGAATAATTCCCCTCCTTCGGAGGGGTCAGGGATGGTCTCGGAGGAGTTAGCGAAAAGGTCTAATAAATTGCGTTCTTGAGTAACTCAATTTATAAAACGAATAGTAGTTGTTTGTATTGGAATTTTATTTTAGAATGTAGATTCTGAATTAGTTGTTGCAATTATGTATTTGACAACTATTAACAAAACTAACATACTGCTCGTACTATAAATTGCTTGACTCAATAGCGTAAAAGCCTTTTCCAATAGGTAATCAGACGGCGGTAAAGGAAAATTCAAGTGCGAACAGTTTAACAATCCTTTAAGAAAAGTGAAATAAAATCATGTTAAAAAAAATATTTTACAAAAAGATATTGTCCGTTATGACAATTTTTGTTTCGTTGATTCTTGCCTTCGTGTCCACTGTTGTTTTTGCCGATGGTGCGGCGCAATTGGCGGACGGGCAATGGAGTGTGGAAAAAGCCAATAATTGGTATTCGCAACAGCAATGGATTGTCGGTTGCAACTTTTTACCTTCTACGGCAATCAATAGTATTGAAATGTGGCAGGATGAAACGTTTGATTTACCGACAATCGACAAAGAACTCGGATGGGCGGCGGATTGGGGAATGAACTCTGTTCGTGTGTTTTTGAATTATGTCGTCTGGGAAGCCGAACCGGAAAAACTGAAATCAAATTTTAAAAAATTTCTCGATGTTGCAGAAAAACACAGAATTAGTGTAATGCCGGTTTTCTTTGATGAATGTAATTGGTCGGGCGGTGTTGCCCGCGCCGGAAAACAACCCGAACCTGTTCCGGG
>JAITDV010000538.1 GCA_031282385.1 Planctomycetaceae bacterium
TGAATCAGCAACATTCGGACTCGACGGAGTAAACGACCAAAACGAAGGTGATGAACATAATATTTCTGCACTTGAAATTCATGTTACAGACACAAAGATTGGAACGCTCAATAAAGATAATAATACCGCAACGCTTGATAATGGAATTATTGTTACGTTTGATGCGGACGCGAATACTGTAACGATTGATTCCACTAAACGTAATAAATTACCTGTTGACGGACAACCGGAAAAAATTGAAATTATCGTTACGATTATTGACGATAGCGGCGCAACTTGCAAATCAACTTGGTCAACTACGATCACAAATAAAATTCCCTCAATCGACAACAATTTTTCACACACCTACATCCGCAAAACAGATGATCAAACACCATATAATATTGATTTGAATGACAATATCACCGATCAAAATATACCGAATCGAAATGAAGACCAAGAAAAATGGTATAAAGTTTCTGATTTAACAATCGACAATAATACCGACAACGAATTAATAACAGCATTAGATGGAACATTGAAATTGAACAACGACGGCATTTTAATATTTACGCCTTCGACCAATTTACTGAATTATCTTGCAACTCATCTTCGCGAAGGTGAATTTATTGAAATTAAATTATCATATCTTGTAACAGATAATATTCTCCAAGATGTTGATGGAAATTTCGTTTCGGCAAGAGGTGAATTACTATTGAAAATTTACGGTAAAACAGCGGCTGAAGTTACTATCGGAGATAATAATTCCATAAATCTTGAAAACGCAGACACAGACGGCAATATTGAATTTACAAAGCAAATAACGATTACTGATCCTGATGATAATTCAGATTATCTTTCCGCCGAAACCGAATACAAAGTTGAAATTGATTACAGTTCAGTTCAAATTATCGGCGAACAAGCCGAACAGTTTACACAACAATTTACACAATATACGTTCAATACGTTGTTCACTATTGACGACAAAAACAATATCAAATTTACCGGCAACGCTGATATGTTTCAATCTTTGAAATTATATGAAGAATTAGAATTTAATTTCGATATTCTCGTAACAGATCAATACGGAACTTTAACAACCGAAGCTGCTTCAATCACAATTGTTGGCAAAGGCGATCCGGCAATTGTAATATCAACGACTGAGAATTTGACAATTTGGGGCAATAAACGTAACAAAAATCCAGAATCGTTTAATATAAATTTTGAGATTGACGATCCTGACGCAAACGAAACGCACAAATATTCATTTGAAGGTTTATTTGATAATGATGATGTTAAAATAGATTTACAAAACGGAGCAATTAGTATTGATGAGACAAACGGTACTGTAACGTTAAATGAGAGTTTCTTCAATTCAGAATTTTTACAAAATCTTAACAACGAAAATTCCACCTTCAAAATTAAAATCAATGTTGCAGGTAACACCGATCTACTAACAACCACAATTGAATTAGAAATCAATATAAAATTTGCACAGAATCCTGAAGTAAATGATATTGTAGTTCAAAAGATTAGTGCGACTGATAAAATTGACAATCTTCAAATTTCGGTAACAGATAACAACGACGACGCGCCGCGCAACAACGAAAATTACACGTACACGCAACCAGAACTTGCAGAAAACAATGATTTGCCTAATGAAATAAAAGATAAAATTACTGCGTCGATTGATATTGATACAGGAATTTTTAGTTTTGATCCAAATGGTATTTTTGATTATTTAGGTATTAATGAATCTGTTAATTTGACATTTAATTTTTCTGTTGAGGATACAATTTACAACGTTTCATCAACCGTTTCAATTATTGTTACAATAAATGGTATAAATGAACCTCCGCAATTCAATGATAATTCTGAACCTGTTAATGCCGAACAAATTACCACTGATGAAAATAATAACGGTGTAAAAATTGATTTAGCCAATCTGTTTTCTGACATTGATCAAAATGACAAACATAAAGTTGTTTCGATAAATGAAGTTACATTGACAAGCGATTGGCAGACGATTAACGGATTAGGACAATTCAAATACACGAATGCAGATCAAGATGGATATGGCGGAGAATTGTGGTATCGTGCATTTGTGCCTGAAGATACTGTTGATAATCAACTTGAAAAACTGAGTGCTAAGTTGACAACTCTTGAATTTGATGTTGTGATAGAAGATAACTCTGGAACAAATAATAACACCGTAAACGGTACACTTCAAATTAACGTAACAGGAATCAATTCGCAACCAATTATAAATAAAAATAAAATTGATAAACCGATTGAGGAAAACTCAATTTCAAATGATTATTATGCCAAAGATTTTGTTGTTGATCAAAATACCGATGACGCATTTACTTTTGATTCGATCAATGGGACAAAAATTTTAGAACCGTCAAATACAAATGAAACACAAACAATCATTCTTAACGACGAAACAAAAATAATCGTTTCTGCAAATCGGAAATCATTCAAAATTGACACAACTTCACGTTGTGAAAATCTTGAACCGGATACAATTGTTTTGAACAATATTCTTGTAACAATAAAAGATAATTCACAATCCGAAAATGCAATTTCATTACCTTGCTCAATCCAATTTAAAATCAAAGGCATCAACGATAAACCTAAAATGAACAATCAACATTTCGGCGTAAATCCCAATGAGATTACTAGTGATTCAAACGGTAAATACATCGGATTCATTCCGATTACCGATGTTGATACCGATACAAAAGAGTATAGTTATACGATTGAAAAAAATGATAACGTACCGAAGTTTATTGTTATACAATGTAATAACGGCGCGGCAATTTATATTAACGAAAAAGATATTCCAACACTTGTTACAAATGAATCTTTTAATTACACGTTTACAATAATTGCTCACAGCGGCGATGAAACTGTTACCGCACAAATTACCGTTACGTTTAGTCAAAATGAAAAACCAATTGTTACATTCGACGATTCCGATTCCGAATTGACAATCACTGAAAATAAGAACGAAGAATATCAAATTGCTGAAAAGGAAATTATTGTTACATCTAATAACGGCGAAGAAATTACAGGTTATACGTACACAAATGTGCGGTTTGTCGAAGGCAAAATTAAGAAAAGCAATAACGCGGAATCAATAATTTATTCTTTGCCTCAAGGTGTTGAATTCGGATTCAATGAAGACAAATTTTACTTGAAATCAAACGGGAAATTTGATTTTATTGGTGAAGATGAATCTGTGGAATTAACTTTTGAATTCACAGTTTTTGACAACAATAATAATATTGGCACAACAGAAACAATTAACGTTATAATAATTGGTAAAAATTCCGCTCCGATTGCAAACAACGTAAAAGCCGAAATAGATATTCCAATCAATGACAATACCGGTTACCCCTTCTACCTTGAAGATTTATTCACCGACGTAGATCAAAATGATTTAATAGAAGCTATTTATGTCAACGGAAAAACTTTTAACCTCATTAATCCTAATTTGGATATTTATAATGACGGAATCAACTACGGAACTGTACAATTTGATTCACGGAATCGTTGTCTGATTTTTGTCCCGAACCCTGACGCTCCGATTCGTGCAAATGAAACGTTTTTGCTGAAGTTTCAATTTAATGTAACAGATGAACATGGCGCGAAGTCAAATGACGGCGAAATTACTATCAGACTTCGCGGTGTAAATAAACCGCCCGTATTTAAGGATAATGTAACATTGTCCGTCAACGAAAATGAACAACTGACAATCAATGCCGCACAACTTGCAACCGACACAAACGACGATCCGTTGCGTATTATTGGAGTTAAAGTTGGCAATACGACGATTACAGCTGGTGAGTCGATTACGCTTGATTCCGGCGCCGTGTTGATATTGACCGAATCAGGACAGTTAATCTACGATCCAACTAAACGCACGACAAATTTGAATATGAATCAGTCTGAAATCGAAAAATTCTCTTTACAAGTTGCTGATGAATATGAAAACGGACCAAGTAATACGGCTTGGAAAGAATTTTGCATCACTGTCAAGGGAGTCAATGATGTTCCTGTCGATATTAAACCGGATAATTCTGAAGTTATAGGAAATTTCAAAGGCGAGGAACTGTTGATCAAATTGTCCGATTATTTTAACGATCCGGACAATGATAATTTGAGTTACGAAATTGAAACTCAACTTGATGAGAACTCGTTTATCGAAAGCTCCGAAATCAAAGAAGAAGAAAATGGAGAGCTGTATCTTGCTATCAAGTTTAAGACAAATATTTATTCCGATAACTTGAAATTTGAACCGACAGAATTGATAGTTAACGTCAAAGATAATAACGGTGGAGAAATTACAAAAACTTTTGCTATAAAATTGCCATCAACTGTAAAAATTGATATTACCACTACTGAAAATAGCGACGATAGCGACGATATATACGAAGTAACCGTAAATGCAACCGATTTGATCAATGAACTCTTAGGTTACAATTACAGCAATGGTTTCACAACAATAAAATTCTCAATTAATATTGATCCTGAATTTTACGAAGTAATAGATATTGATTCGATTGGTACAGCCCAAAATTATGGCTACGCTATTTTTGTAGAAATTACAGCAGACCAGATAGCCGAAATGTATGATCCATTAAAATTAACTTTGCTTACTTTCAAAGTGAAAATGAAGTCACCAGTAAACGCACAATTTTCTATCGGCAATTATATTGAGATTTTTCGTAACACTAATTTGATCGACGAATCACAAATTGCATAAGAACAATATACTCATCGCATTTTTGACAGTGAATAACCTACAGTTGCAACTGTTGGTTATTCACTGAAAACTCCTACGGAGTAAATGTTGTCATAGTTGCTATTGTTTGAATATGTGAAAAAATGCGCGACCGAATAGTTACCGTAATTTTGTCTATCGGCAACTGAATAATTACTAATTTTTTACTTGTGTTAGCGGAACGAGAACCGAATTTGTGGAATGGAGCGGTGCCATTTCAGGCTCTGATTGAAACATGTCAACAGGCGTCAAAGGACTCATTTCTGATTGTTGGGTTGACTTGAGATTTTCCGCAAATTGAAGCAACGGCAACATTGAATCCGAAACTTCAGTTGAAGGCGTAACTGTCGGCACAGGCATTAAAGTTTTGCGTGAATCAATATTTTTACTTTCTGAACCAAAAATATTACTCGCACCAGTCGGCACTTGTATTGGTCTGAAATCAACCGATTTTATTTTCTGCTCATTTAATTGTTCGCCTGCATTTTGATTTGTACTTGAATTTTGATTCGGAACAGACAACGGAATCGGTTCTGTTATATTGGCGGAAGTTGCTTTCGGATTATTAGGAACGTCTATTACAGGTTGCAGATATGCCTGCGTGTATTTTGCGTTGCCCAATGCCACTGTAGGCTCAGAACTCTCACGTTTAAGCTCCGCCAACGCAACACGTAATTCAGGTTGTAAATCATTCGCAATATAACCACTGTTATCTGTCGAGTTGATAGTATCCGGCAAAGGCGCCGCAACCAGATTTTTGTCAACAACTTCATTAGGAAGATTTGCAAGCGAAGCAACCGGAATCTGTGCATGGATCATCGCCACTACACTTCCGATAAAAATTATTGTCGCAGCAACAAACACCTTTGACGACGGCGAAAGTGCCGTCATCTCCAGCGATTCTGTTTCAGGTTTAAGCGGGGGGATTGGAAATGTCATAGTTAATCTTGAAACCGTCCTCACTTTAAATTTCGATAACCAACGTCAACTTTATCAATCAATTGAAAAACTGACTTTGAAACACTCTTGATCACCGAATTCTAAAATGCGTTCAGTACTAATATGTGCCAAAAAAGCACAAGGTTATTGGGAAACAGGTTTACAAACAATCAACGAATACAAACAACGTCTCAATTTTTGAACTGCTCACATCAAATCTCACTAGCCTCGCTGACAATACACTGAAAAACAACTCTCAGCCAAAAAACTCGCACACTCTCAAATCAAAAAAAATAAACACCGATTATCTCAGCGACGCCGCGAAGCCAATCATAGTATAACTTCAAATTAACAATTCTTTATCCGACTTTGGCAGTTATAAAAATATTTTTTCGAAATCGTAACGATAAAATCGCTAAAATAAGACTAAACCATAAACAAAAAACTAATAAACCTATTTTGACAATAATACAAATTATACTAACAATACATTGCCCATTATCACATAAACGAATCTTCTAAACATTTCACACTTGAATTTTCCTTTACATTCGTCTGTTTACTTATCGTAAAACAGGCTTTTACACTCTTGAATCACGCAATTTTATAGTACGATCAGAGAGAATTACTCAATAGACAATTACATTACCGGCTACCTAATTCAGGAAAGATTGAACTTGCCAGAACCCAATCTTTTAAACCTTCCCGCCAGACGAAAAACTGTGGTTTGATTTGTCGTAGTTGAATTAATTTTTGAACTGCTTGACCTTTGAGAGGTCCTTGTTGATTTCCGTTTTCGGCATTGTAGATATACCAGTCAATTGATTGGTCTTGTAAGATTGGATTTTGCGAAATAACGGCGGATTCATTGGCGGAATCGCCGAACATTGAGATGATATCAGGATGCGGATTTTGGTTTTGGTTTGATTTGTTTTGAGATTGAGTTTTGGCGTCGGTGTTGTTGATCGGTTCTCCGCCTTCTTTACTGCTTTTTCGCGTACTTGCCAAAGGTACAACAAGCTCAACTCCGCATTCAGGACAATATCCCTTCAATCCCGCTAAATGCGATTTGACATGTAACTTGTGACCATTGGGACAAAAAAATCTTATGCCCATAAATTTTATTATTAGTTCAAATGTTACGGTTGAATGGAGGTTCAGGTTTACTGGCAAACATATATATTGTTCGTACTATAAATTGCGTGATTCAAAAGCATAAAAGCCTACTTTCCAATAGGCAAGCAGGCAAAGGTAAACAAAATTAAAGTGTAAACAACTTAAATAGATTAGACCTTTTTTCTAACCTAAAAATACATCAACGCAACAAAAAACCTACAACGAAAAACCGCCTTTAACTCCTCCGAGACCACCCACAGCCCCTCCGAAGGAGGGGAATAAGAATACGCATCCGATGGAGACGAATAATTCCCCTCCTTCGGAGAGGTCAGGGGTGGTTTCCTACAGGTTATCGAAAAGGTCTATTGTTATTTTTCCGGAGTTACGGCAACAGCACTAGGTGTAGTTCTTGTACGGCGTTTATGTTTAGATTCGCTCCATTCTTTTGTCATTTGCTCAAAGACTTCCGGCGATTCGTATCGAATTACATCATTGACATCTGACATCGGACCGATTAGACCTTTGAACACGGGTTTCCCCCGCAAGCTCATGTCGGTACTACAGTCATCTACACCAATCTTTATATGACGACGAAGAATTTCTTCCTCACTTATAAAATCCCGAATACGGTATTCCCCCTCGCCGCCGCGTGTTACAACCCGATAGATATGCTTTTTCATAAACAAAGTTTTCCTCACATCTTTGACTTCGGAATATCCTTTTTCCATTCAAATTCGTGCCGCATCCGTTCGCCAAAATAAAATAAATAAAACGCAAATCAGAATTCATTGACCTCCACAAACTAAATCAAGTTTGACAACAATTGAGTTCGTGCCGATCAGTTGGATTCAATCGAAAGTAGTTAAAAATACAACAAAATATCCTCCGAATTGACTCCAACCCGAAATTTAAATAATTCTAAATCGTTGTACTGGATTTTTCAGTAATATCCAAGTTTAAACTGTTCACACTTTAATTTTCGTTCGTCATCGCTAATTAATTAATCTGAAAACAGACTTTATACACTCTTGAGTCCCGCAATTTATAGTACGAACAGCATAATGTGTGTACGTTAATGAATGTCAATTAATCCCAACATACGTCTGTTGCTTATCGACTGGACAACCGGATTACAAACACGAATTATCAAATTACCCGCTTTTTGAGAAAAATCGCAATCACTCCCTTTTTTAGCAAAATCGTTTTTTTGAGAACATGATTACTTTATTGATAAAATCCGCGCAACAAGAACCCAAAACATCACAAAAATACTTTACACTAAAAATAACTCCTCAATTGTTTGGGAAATAAGGTATCTAGTTGTCCCTGAAAAAGTCATTTGGTGCTTAAATTCTTGGCTTATCTGGTTGCAATTTAGAGTTATAATTTGCAATATAGTTATTGTTTTATCCGAGATTTTCCTTAAAACCTCGCAAATATTAGACCTTTTCTCTAACCTAAAAATACATCAACGCAACAAAAAACCTACAACGAAAAACCGCCTTTAACTCCTCCGAGACCACCCCTAACCCCTCCGAAGGAGGGGAATAA
>JAITDV010000049.1 GCA_031282385.1 Planctomycetaceae bacterium
CCTAAAAATACATCAACGCAACAAAAAAACTACAACAAAAAACCGCCTTTAACTCCTCCGAGACCACCCCTAACCCCTCCGAAGGAGGGGAATAAGAAGATGCCTCCGAAGGTGGGGAATTATTCCCCTCCTTCGGAGGGGTCAGGGGTGGTCTCCTACAGGTTAGCGAAAAGGTCTAGTTTAAAGAGTTTTGAGAATAAGAATCTTAAACATCAACAGGGAATCAAAAGGAGGGCGACCACCTTGAGAGTGACCATGTTGAGTACGAAGGGTGCTAATAGGCGCGGGAAAAAGAGACCAATTGATCAATTGGTTCAGACGAACAAGGAAATCGTTCAACGCGTGAATTTTATCAAGCTGATGTTCAATATAAAAAAACGAGGGATAAGAATAAAATTTGGATATGAAAAATAACTAAGAAATAAAGGGGGAAAAAATGAGAAAAACAACAATAAAAAATAATAATATAACTTCAAAAAAATAAAAGGGAGGTTTTTAGAAATTCACTTCAGTAACAAAATGACGCCAAATAAACTAATCTCATTAATCTCGTTATTATTTTTTCTGTAGAAGTAATTATTCAGTCGTGATATTATTTTGTGATATTAAATTTTCCCATCTCTGGCGGAATAAAAAAATGAATGTTCATAACGTACAACTGAATAGTAAATTCTTTTTTTAATTTTGATCGCAATAAGTTCGATTTGTTACATTACGAATCTTATTTGTTTGTTATATGTTTTGTGCGGGTATGGTTGACAAGCTGATGTTGTTTGTTAGTATTTTGTGCAATTACTAACCTGTGCGTTGTGAGTGTGTCTCTAACTGAATACACTTGAAATTCAGAATATATGAGACATAACTTCGCTTATATTCGTTGTTCGAATATATTGCCGGACAACAGTAATCTGACTTGTCCATTTTGATGACGGATTGCTGCTTACAATATTATTGTCCGCAAAAAAACAACGTACAAAATATTGTTCACAATTAAAAAATCACCGACCTTATACCAAACACAATTCATAATTCAGCAGCGTAAAAATCTTTTACTGATTAGAAAATTCAGGTGCAAACTGTTCGTACCATAAATTGTGCGGCTCAAGAGCGTAAAAGCCTGCTTTCCGATAGGTAAGCAGGCGATGGTAAACGAAAATTAAAGTGTGAACGGTTTAAATAGTTTAATTAAAAAGTTAAACTGATTTTTGTAACAGTTAAATCTGTGAAGGTTGATGAAGAGTAATGTGTGAACAATTCAAAACAATTCCAACCACTTAATTTTTTGGAGAAACAGATGGCTGCATTTTCTGATGTCAAGAAAACAGTTCAATACGAAGGTCCCGAATCGAAAAATCCATTGGCTTACCGGTTCTACAACCCTGATGAAAAAATTGAAGGGAAGGCGATGAAGGATATTTTACGTTTTAGCGCCGCATACTGGCACACGATGCGAGGTGCAGGTTCAGACCCATTTGGTACAGGTACAATGTACCGCCCTTGGGAAGGAAAAGATAACGTTGCCAACGCACAAAAACGTGTCAAAGTGTTCTTTGAATTCCTCGAAAAATTGCAAATGCCTTTTTACGCATTTCACGACCGGGACATTGCTCCCGAAGGCAACTCTTTGCAAGAAACAAATAAAAATCTCGACGAAGTTGTCAAAGTATTCAAAGAAGAACAACAACGAACCGGTGTAAAATTATTATGGGGTACCGCTAATCTATTCGGGAATCCGCGATTCATGCACGGCGCTGCTACAAGTTGCAACGCCGGCGCATTTGCGTTCGCCGCCGCGCAAGTTAAAAAAGCTCTCGAAATCACAAAAGAACTGGGCGGCGCCGGATACACTTTTTGGGGCGGACGCGAAGGTTACCAATGCATCTGGAACACCGACATGAAACGCGAACTCGATCACCTCGCAAAATTTATGCACATGGCTGTCGATTACGCAAAAGAAATCGGATTCAAAGGTCAATTTTATTTTGAACCCAAACCCAAAGAACCAACAAAACATCAATATGATTTTGATTCCGCAGCGTGCATAAATTTTATACGCGCAAATGGACTCGAAAAACACGTCAAAATGAACATCGAAACAAATCACGCAACCCTTGCAGGACATTCGGTCGAACATGAATTGGAATATGCCGCCAGTCAAGGATTTTTAGGTTCCGTTGACGCCAACACTGGAGATACTTTACTCGGATGGGACACTGATCAATTTCCAACCAACGTTTACGAAACAACAAAAATGATGTTGGTCATTCTGAAATACGGAGGATTCAAAACCGGAGGCCTAAACTTCGATGCAAAAGTAAGACGCGAAAGTTTCGAGCCGATTGATTTGTTCTATGCGCATATTGGCGGCATGGATGCGTTTGCTCTCGGTTTAAAAATCGCAGCAGACATACGCAAAAGCGGCGAAATTGCTCAAATGGTCAAAGAACGTTATTCGTCTTGGGATTCTGGAGTCGGCGCCGAAATCGAAGCCGGTAAACACAACTTCAAATCCCTCGAAAAATATATACTCAAAAAAGGTGAAATCGAACCCAATAAATCAGGCAGACAAGAATTATTTGAAAATATCGTTAACAGATACTCTTTCAAATAATCTGTAAAATTTATAAATTGTTCACACCTTAAATTTACCTCACCTTTGCCTGCTTGCCTATCGGAAAGCAGGCACGCTCTTGAGTTACGCAAGTTATGGGACGATTAGTATATTTTAACCTTTTATTTATTGTAACAAAAAATATGCGTACAACAATTTTAATGTTTTTGATTTCAGTATTGCTTGGAGTTGTGATTGGTTTTAGCGGTGCGGAGTCAATGTTTGCGTTTAACTATTGGAATGTTGAAAATGAATTTAAAAGAACTGCTCCAATTGAAAATTCACCCGAAATAAAACTAAAGCCGGATTCAAATGCTAAGGCTTATATTGAGAATAATGTTTACGATTTCGGGATAAAAGATGTTAAGGAAAAAGGTACGCAAGATTTTGTGATTAAGAATATTGGTACAGGAATTTTGACGTTGCGAGTTGATCGGACAACGTGTACTTGTACGGGTATTGATCTTAATCGTAACCGTCTTTCTGCGGGCGAATCTGCAATTGCGAAAGTGCGTTACGACGCAGAGCGGGCAACAACCGGTCAGTATGAACAAGGCGGAGTTATTGTTACAAATGATCCGCAGATGCCGGAAATACTTTTATCGATTCGCGGAATATTTACTTCGCCGATAGTTGTCAGTTCGTCTGTTGTACTTTTGCCAAGTGTACCGGCAGCAGAGAAACAATCGGCAAAATTGCGAATTTACGGATTTGAAAAAATTCCGTTGACGTTAGAGACGCTAATGTGGACGGACAAGTCGCATTTTGATTTGAAATTTGAAAAATCTGAATTGAATGAAGATGACAAGAATAATTCGTTGTTAAAACATGCAATTTCTGTTTACGAAGGAACATTGACAGTGTTACCAGGTCTGCCGGTCGGTACTTTCCAGGAACGATTTAACATCAAAACAAATTACAGCAGTGAACCATCAATTGAAATTTTTGCACGCGGTAAAGTTTTCGGCAACGGAATTATGTTGGCGGGGCAAGGATTTGATCGGGCAACAGGAATCATGTCAATTGAAACAATCAGATCGGGAGAACGTGTCATAAAAGATATTTCAATTCAATTCACTGGCGCAAGCGTACAAAATGCCAATGTCAAAATTAAAGAAGTTCGTCCTCAATGGCTAAAAACAACTATAACAAAAGGCAGTGTAGAAACTGCTGTACGCCGTTTTTTTACGCTTTCAATTGAAATTCCGCCAGACGCGCCGCAATGTAATTACGTAACACCGGATGAAGAAAAAGCGGCAATGGTAATACTTGAAACAGGATTATCCGAGTTGCCGATCATAAAGATACCAATACGTTTTGCAATCGAAAAGTAAGCTCAAATCAAGAATTATTGAACACATGATATACACTTTTCATTTGCAACCACAACCACAACTACAACCTTCATTATTTTGGTTTTGATCTT
>JAITDV010000548.1 GCA_031282385.1 Planctomycetaceae bacterium
AGGTCTATTATCAAAATTAATTGACAAGGAGTACCCATTCAGATGCTCAAACGAACTCGCCGCGAACAAGTTGGCTACCATTAAAACAACAAAAAGACTTTTTCAGGGACAACTAGTTAAACCGTTCACACTTTAAATTTCCTTTACCGCCGCCTGCCTACCTATCGGAAAACAGGCTTTTACGCTCCAGATTCACGCAATTTATAGGATGAACAGTTTAGCTGCTAATTGTAATTTAACAAATAAGGGTTGTGTAATATTAGAGCCGCACGAAATTAAAGTGTGAGCAATTTATAAAACAGTTCCTGAAAATGTTTTTTCTTCTTGTGGTTTTTTTGTTGTTTTATTTTTGGGCGTGTCGGTTTTTGGTTTATTATTCATTGATGACGGCATTGCGGTAACATCAAGAGTTGTTTTGACCGGCAAAATTGTAATTTCAGGTTCTTTATTCTTCTTCAACGAAACATGATGGATTTCCTGAATTAAACCTACAGCCGAATCAATTCGACCTAGTTTTCCGCCGGTTGTAGCCAACGTGATATATTTGATACCGTCTTTTTCATTGTAGGTCATGCGGTGAATGTGACCGGCAAAAACAGCTTTTACCTTGCCCGTTTCAACAAAAGCAGTATGAACCTTGTTCCAGTCATCTCCATAACCGCCTCCAAACCAACGCGGATGATGTTGAAAAACAAAAATTCCGTCCGCATTTTTTGCTTTCTGCAAAATAGATTTGAGCCAACGAAATTGAGTTTCGCTCATTACTTGGCATTCCGGTTTACCGAAACTTTTTTCTTCAGTTTCAGGATTGCCCTCGTCGGTAAAAAGAGCAATAAACCAGTAATTTTTATATTCAAATGCGTACCAAAGGGGACCGAAATTTTCTTCGTATTCTTTTTCGTGTTGTTTTTTCGGCAAACCTTTGGCGAAACGTCTGGCGTAAATATCATGATTTCCCGCCACTGGAAACCAAGGACATTTCAGTTCGTTCATAACCGTTTTATATTCTTTCATCTGTTCAAGCCATTGTTCTGTCGCGTTGTAACCTTGCACCATGTCGCCGATATTCATTACAAAATCGGGGGCAAGACGGTTCGCATCAATAACGGCGTCTTTGAGAATTGAAATATCCTCCGGTCTGCCGTCCGTACGGTCGGCAAAAATAAGGAACGTGAAAGAATCGTTGACAGGCGGCGCAATTAGTTTAACACTACTGCTGCGCGATGTCTCAACTGATTGTTGCAATTGGGCGAGTAAAAAAGGCGATAAAAAAAACATCGCCCAAAAAACAACCATCGCTTGCAACGTAAATACAACTCTGGTTTCCAAAAATTTAATCATTTTTGTCATCGGTAAAACCCTTTCTGGGTAAAGTAAAGTTAACGTAACTAACAACGTAACTATTCTGCATACTGTTCGTATTTTATCGAATAGTTACAACTATCTATCAACTCATCACAATTGCATTTTCGGTTTTTAGTACGAAAATTCAAGTGTTACAAGTATAATTGAATTCGGTTTGAATCCATAGTTTACAATTTTTCCTTGCATGGTCGGAATTTTACTTGAAAGGTATTAAGAAAATATTAAGACCTTTTTTCTAACCTAAAAATACATCAATGCAACAAAAAAACTACAACAAAAAAACCGCCTTTAACTCCTCCGAGACCACCCCTAGCCCCTCCGAAGGAGGGGAATAAGAAGTTGCCTCCGAAGGAGGGGAATAAGAATACGCCTCCGAGGGAGGCGAATAATTCCCCACCTTCGGAGGGGTCAGGAGTGGTTTCCTACAGGTTATCGAAAAGGTCTATTAAGACTATATTAATTTTAAATTAAGTTTTTTTGTAATATTTCAGCCGTGTGTTTTTTTATCGGCAATAATTCTGTTCCCCAAGCTCAATAAATCCGCACAAAACAACATATATTTCCAAACGGCTCTAATACTCCAACCCTTATTGTCAAACTACTCTTAGTAGCCAAAATTCCTCATCCTCCAACACGCCCTTATGTTTGTGCGATATTGTCTTAATTTCACCATCGAAAGAATAAGGGCATAAGGGCGCATTTTTGTTACGTTGTCTGCTACTGAGAGGAATTGGATAAATAAGGGTTGTTTACTTTAAGTGAACTTCTAAAAACTCATTTTGTCCACGAATTTTTACGAAAAATCACGAATTAAATAATTTGTGCAAATTCGTGGATAAAATAAATTTATTGTCTAAATTTGTCTATCCTGAAAATTTCAATAATTCCGTCAACAATAGGTTTTTAGAAGTTGCCTTAATATACTGTTCATACTATAAATCGTACAACTCAAAAGCGTAAAAGCAGGCTTTTGCGTTCTTGAATCACACAATTTATAGTACGAACAGATATTATTTTGCCAATCTTGAAAATTGTTCACGATATACTTCCAAATTAATATCATCGTTTATCATAAAAACAGAACCATCAGATCTGGCAAAATTGGCTCCATTCGGATGATAACTGCTAAATGATAATTGTGCATATCGCATATCCAAAGAAGGGGTTTTCCATCTTTGATTGACAATAGTATAACCGGAACCACAACTTTCAGAAAATTCACTGCCGCCGTCGCCATACTCTACACCTTCTTCTGCTGTGTTGATTCTGGTTGATGAATTGGCTTTGAGAAAACTGTTGAAACCATCTGTTGCCGGCGCTCCAATATACCAATGATCATTTGCATTACCGTTATTGCCGAAAGAAGAATCTGTTGCAATTTCGCCAATAATAATCACATTTGACGTCCCTTTTTCAATTCCTTCAAATCCGATTTGACTGAAACCAAAAAGTAATCCATTCTGATTTTTATGTTGTTGCGAAATACACTTGTCCTTTTCGTATGATATTGACATTGCTGTCATGTGACCTCGACTATCCACAATTGACCAAGAACCTGTACTCCCAAGGTAACTCGTTTGACAACGTTTTAGAATACGTTCATTGTCAACCTGAACATCATGCGGGAAATTGGGACAAATATACGTCGGAATAATCACCGAACAAGCTCTGGCATTAGGACCTGTACATGTTTCTCGGCTTGCTGCTCCTGCATCCCACAAAGCTGCGGTCATATTCCAGTTTCCTATACCGTATGTAAATGGTGCTGCCTTACTCCCCGTGTCCGCTAACACCAATGTGTTATAAAGCGCTTCATGCTCAATGTACGGCAAAATCGCACCGCTCCAAACAAGCCCCAAATTTGCCCAACCATAAGGCAATTGATTTTGAGTGTCGTGGTGATTGTGCATTGCAATAGCTTGTTGTCGTAAATTGTTTTGACATTGCATTCGGCTTGCAGCTTCTCGTGCCGCTTGGACTGCCGGAAGCAACAAACCAATGAGAAGTCCGATAATCGCCACAACTACCAACAACTCAACAAGTGTAAAACCAAAATTTTTTGAAAAAATTGAAAATTTTTTCATATCTGTTTCTCCTAATTTAAATTTTCGTTTCAAAAATTAACGTACCCTTTTAATTATTTTAAACTGTTCACACTTTAAATTTCCTTTACCAACGCCTGCTTACCTATCGGAAAGCAGTCTTTTACGCTCTTGAGTCATGTAATTTATAGTACGAACAGTATATAACAAATTGCAAAATGAAAAATTTGTATTCTGATGACCCGATCTAACAAACCAACATTATCAATTGCCCATAAAAACCGAACAAATTGTGTTTTGATAAACAATCAGCATATTATTCATTTCCTCCACTATCGCCTTCCAAAGAAATAGCATTTTGAGTTTTGCCGCCTGATTTGAGATCGAAATCAAAAGACTGCGATTTCATTGGTTCAACTGCTGCTGTCAACTTTGATTCATGGTTATACTGCACAGGAATTATTTCTTTGCTTACTGTATTTCCTTGATTTCCTTGCAAAAGTTCATCGAAACCGGGACCTTTCATTGTCGTCCAAACGCGGACAATACATTGACCCGGACAGACTCCAGTATGTTTCGTATCAAAATGCATCTGATAATTTCCATTTGCATCGGTTACGCCATACGAGAAAGATCCGTTTTGTTCAAATTGAATTTGTGCGTTCGCAAGCGGCTGACCGTCAAAGGTAATTGTCCCCTTAACATTAGCAAGTTGAAGTTCCGAATAACTACCATTATCCGAAGAACCACAACCGCTAAATAACACGGTAAAAAAAACAGCCAAAGGTATAGCAACATATAAAATATTTAATTTTTTCATTTTTTGTTTCATATTTAAATTTTTTTGTTTCAATAATGAACCGGTTTAAACAGTTCACACTTTAAATTTCCTTTATCGTCGTCGCCTGCTTACCTGTTGACAAGCAGGCTTTTGCGCTCTTGAGTCATGCAATTTATAGTACGAACAGTACACGATATTAAGTTGCACAATTTATATTACGCAAAAGTCAGAATGAAAATCAGTTAAAATCTTATTCCGCGTGAAAACAAATTTCGATACACATTGAGATCGATTGTATCATTGACAAAGAACGCAGAGCCGTCGGCATGTACGAAATTGGCTCCAACCGGATGATAACTTCCGAAACATAATTGCATCAACCGCATATCACAGGAAGGATTTTTCCATCTGGTATTCACAATCGAATAACCTGAACCGAATAATTCTGAAAATTCACCGCCGCCTGCTGATGAAGGCGGATCACCGGCACTATTTGGATCCGCTTGCGGAGACCCGATATACCAATGATCATTTGCGTTGCCGTTATTTCCAAACGAATGATCACCTGCAACTTCACCAATAATGATCGTATTAGAAAGTCCATTATCAATTCCGGAAAATTTGACTTTACTGCGTTTGAATATCAAACCGTTTTGACGATTATGTTCCAACGAAATACATTGATCTTGTACGTAAGTTAATCCGACGGCGGTTAATTGAGCATAAATATCTGTTGCAGACCATGAACCGCTGCTTCCCAAATAACTCGCTTGAACGCGACCAATAATATTCTGATTATTTACTTGCCGCTCATGAGGAAATGAAGGACAAAGATAAGGCGGAATAAGTGTTGCGCATGCTTGGGCGTTGGGTCCTTGTTGATCAGGGTTGTAGCCGTTAGCGGAACCTTGATCCCAATTTGCAATCCCATTAGTGTAAACAGCTTTGCTTCCAGTTTCAGTGTCCAAGATCAATGTTGCAAATAAAGGTTCTTGTTCAATGAACGGTAAAATTCTACCATTCCACGCAAAACCATAAGGATCAACTCCACTCGGCAACGCTTTGTTAATGTCGTGATGATTGTGTAAAGCAATCGCTTGTTGTCGAAGGTTGTTGCTGCATTGTGAACGTCTTGCGGCTTCGCGGGCAGCTTGGACGGCTGGCAGCAGAAGCGCAATTAAAACTCCAATGATCGTAATGACCACCAGAAGTTCTACTAAAGTAAATCCTAAGATTACTCCTATTCTGATTCGTTTCGAGCAAACAAACGACGGAATTAAATCTAACAAATATTGACGGATTGACATTTTAATTTCTCTTTGTTACGAAATTTGAAAATTGGAAATGTTGATACATTTGAGAAAACTTATAATAATAATTTTCAGTGAAATTTATTGACCAAAAAATATTATATTTTCAAAGTTCTCAAATGTTCAAAATTATTGTTACCGTAATTGTTCAAACAAAAAACAAAACAGCACACAATAAAAAAATACTACTTAAACACGGCAAGATTTAACTTAATTTTGTGTTATAAAAATTCTGCAATTGACATCAAACAACGCAGAATCAAAACAATCAATTAAGTTGAAAACAGCAACATACATTCCGATAACCCGATCTAGTAAGTTGACAATTTTTCTTTGCACGAACAGAATTTTACTTGAAAGGTATTAAGAAAATATTAAGACTATATTAATTTTAGATTAAGTTTTGCAGACAAGAAAAGATAGATATAACCAATTATAAAATCATGTTTTATAACGATCATTTTTCTTCATTACACAACCTTTCATTGTAAAATTAAAGTTGATCCGACTCAACTCACTTACAACACAGCAAACCTACGGTGATTTGATTTTATTTGCAATTTTGTGTTATTTGATCTCTTGTCAAATGATTTTCTGACAGTAGAATTAGCTTCCATTTGTTTGAATTTGGAGAGCTGAATTAGTTTGTCAGATTCTATATTTGAATCTGAAATTGCTCTTGTTCAATATTTGATTTTGAAACGGACATTATTAGACCTTTTCGCTAACCTGTAGGTGACCACCCTGACCCCTCCGAAGGAGGGGAATTATTCGCCTCACTCGGAGGCGTCTTCTTATTCCCCTCCATCGGAGGGGTTAGGGGTGGTCTCGGAGGAGTTAAAGGCGGTTTTTCGTTGTAGGTTTTTTGTTGCGTTGATGTATTTTTAGGTTAGTGAAAAGGTCTATTTAGACTGTTCACACTTTAAATTTCGTTTACCTTCGCCTGCTTACCTATCGGAAAGCAGGCTTTTACGCTTTTAAGCCGTGCAATTTATAGTACGAGCAGTATAATTATTGTGTTCCTTATTTTCCATTTTACTTTCCATTGCTTGTAAATATTTACAACTCTCTATGAATAATTTGATGTTATTCCTGATAATTTCGAACGCGATAATTTGCATCCTTATCGGATACAATATTGCGATTATGTTTCAAAAGGGACATCCAAACGGAAAAGAGACACTCTGGCTTATAGTTCATACGATTATTCCGCCATCTACAATTAAATTTATGTCCGAAACTGTTGCGTATCGTTTACCGTTTATTGATATTGCCCGCGTACTAAAACTGAAACATAAAGAGTTGCCGCGTACCGAACCAGTAGTTGAACAACCTGCACAAACACACATTGAAGAAAATAGCCTCGAACAAATAATGGAAACTTTCACATCAGCAAATGTCGGAGACTTGCTCGAAGTTCAGAATGAGGATTTATCGTTTATGATACCTGAACAAGAAATTTTTGATGACGAAATTGCAGAGATATTAAGCGAACAAACAACAGAATCATGGCTTGTCAACGATAAACAAGTCGAAACATCGTTACTGCGGCTCAATACGGTAATGATGAAAAGCGGTCTTTTTGCGGCGGAACTTGACTGGCGTATTCGGAGTTTACGCGGAACAATGGAGATGAAAGATATTGAACAATTTGTAACAGAATTGCAGGACGATTGCAAAAATTATCTTGAAACACAAGCAACTATTTCACAACAAATGCTTGAACGATTAGACGAATTCGGTGAGTTACGTTATCTTGCAGAAGAAGTTGATTACGCAAATATGGAGCAATCAGCACAAGTTGAAACCACACTCAACAACCTCAATACAATCCGTCAAACAAAATCTCCAGACGAAGCGGCAAATAGATTATTACGCGAACTTGCAAGTTTACGCGTCGCAAGACACAAGTTACGCGATATGCAAGATAAAACTTACATCAACGTCGTATTCTACGAAAACCGTGAAGATAACATCCCACAACAACTATTCCACGACGAACAACTAGGAATCCGAAGCCGAATCGGTCTGGAAATGGCTATACACAACTGGTGGCAACAAAAAAGACACCAAACCAGACAATTCACTTTCGCACTCCTCGATTTTGTAAGGTTCGGAGAAATAAACGACGAATACGGAATTAAACCGGCAGATAAAATCTTAAAAAACTACGGACAATTGCTCGAAGGAAAATTTGACAAATCCGATCTGGTCGGTATCTTTTGCGGTAACTGCTACTTAATCGTAACACAAAATATCGGATTGCAAAAAACAATAACAGAAATCGAACGCATCAGACAACTTTGCGAAAAAACAAGATTCATCGGTACAAGCTTAAACAAAGAAATTCACATGCAATTAACTTGCGGAATAACCGAAGCTCTAGGAACACAAACCCCAGCAGAAGTTTTTCAATGCCTCGAAAAAACTCTGTCCGCCGCAAAAAAAGCAGGCAAAAACCGCACTTTCAACTTCATACACGGACCTCTAAATAAACCGCCCGAAGAAATAATCGCCCCAAATCTAGTTGATAAAGATGATAATCCAGCGTTAATCATTGATTAAAAATACAACTAGATTTTTTGTTACAATTAATTATTTTGCCCGCAAAAAATATAAATTATACGGCTCGTATACTGTTTGTACTATAAATTGCGTGACTCAAGAGCGTAAAAGCCTGCTTTCAGATAAGTAAGCAGGCGGCAAAGGAAATTTAAAGAGAGAACAGTTTAATAGACCTTTTCTCTAACCTAAAAATACATCAGTCCAACAAAAAAACTACAACGAAAAACCGCCTTTAACTCCTCCGAAACCACCCCTAACCCCTCCGAAGGAGGGGAATAAGAAGATGCCTCCGAAGGAGGGGAATAAGAAGATGCTTCCGAAGGAGAGGAATAAGAAGATGCCTCCGAAGGAGGGGAATAAGAAGATGTTTCCGAAGGAGAGGAATAAGAAGATGCTTCCGAAGGAGAGGAATAAGAAGATGCTTCCGAAGGTGGGGAATAAGAAGATGCTTCCGAGTGAGGGGAATTATTCCCCTCCTTCGGAGGGGTCAGGGGTGGTCTCCTACAGGTTAGCGAAAAGGTCTAATATAACTCTTCGGGCGTTTCTTGAATATTCACGCAATGATAAGTATAATGTGCAGATTGTTAAAAAATAGTAATTATTTCTGTGGAATTTTCGTTTTTTTGGGGCAATTTCAATGAGTAGTGAGTTCAATTTTCAATTGTAATTCCCGCAGTATATTCAATATTGCCGAACCCCTAATTGTATTTTCGTTAAATTGACTTTAAAACAAATAAATTAGAACAAATAAGATTAATAAAATTTTTTGCATTATGAGTAGTGATATTCAACAAATCCGTAACATTGTTACAAGTCAGATGGATAAAATAAACGCCATTCGGCAGGAAGTTGCACGAACAATTGTTGGTCAGGAAGTGATGATCAATGGTCTTTTGATTGGGTTGTTGACGCATGGTCATATTTTACTTGAAGGCGTACCCGGGCTAGCCAAAACAACTGCTATCAAATCGCTCGCAGAAGTTATCGCAACTAAATTTCAACGCATACAATTCACGCCGGATCTTCTGCCGGCAGATTTGATCGGTACAATGATCTACTTGCCTAATGAAGGAACTTTTAAAACACGAAAAGGACCAATATTCACAAATTTTGTACTTGCAGATGAAATCAACCGCGCACCATCAAAAGTACAATCAGCTCTGTTGGAAGCGATGCAAGAAAGACAAATCACTATCGGCGATGAAACATATCATCTCGAAGGTTTATTTCTGGTCATGGCAACACAAAATCCAATCGAACAAGAAGGAACATATCCGTTGCCTGAAGCGCAAGTTGATCGGTTTATGCTGAAATTGAAAATTACTTATCCGTCAAAAGACGATGAACGGTTAATACTTGATCGCGCATTATCAAACGAACAAATACACGTTAATCCAGTTGTAACAGCAGCCGATATTATCGCAATGCAACAAATAACAGAACGGATTTATATTGACGAAAGTGTAAAAGAATATATTTTGTCAATTATTCGGGCAACACGATTTCCCGAATCAATGGGCTTAAAACAGATCAAACATTTAATTGAGTTTGGCGCATCGCCCAGAGCAACAATATTTCTCGGCAAAGGCGCAAAAGCAACAGCTTTTCTAGCAGGACGCGGTTACGTTACTCCGCAAGATGTTAAAGATATAGCTTACAACGTGTTGAGACACCGCATAATTTTGACTTACGAAGCAGAAGCCGAAGAAACAACATCAGAAAAAATCATCGAAAAAATTCTCGACACAATACCTGTCCCGTAAAATATTCACACTTTAATTTGCCTTTGCCTGTATTCTGATAAGGAATGTCTGTGAAGGTAAAGGAATGTAATGTGTGAGTGATTTAAAAATAGTTTAAAATTTTAATCGGAGCTTTCAATGATTAATAAAAATTTGATTTGTGTTTTTGTGATTCTTTTTTGTCTTTTATTTTGCAGAGATGTTTTTGCGGAAGAGTTATTTCAATTTAAGGAAGATAACGGCAAACGTCTTATTTTGATGGAAGGCAAGTTACCGGTTTTCGTTTATTGTTTTGATGTTGTTGAGCATGAGTGGGTTCCAAAAAAAGATACACGCCGTATGGCGGGTTGTTATATTCATCCGTTGTATGGTCTCAATGGTGAAGTGTTGACGGACAATGCGCCGACGGATCATTTTCATCATCATGGCGTTTTTTGGACGTGGCCGCATGTTGGCGTTCATGAGGCGGACGGCAAGGTTAAGAATTACGATCTTTGGACAAGTAACACAGCTCTCAAACAACATTTTGTTCGTTGGATTGATAAGAAAGTATCATCGGATACGGCGTTTTTTGAGGTTGAGAACGGTTGGTTTGTCGGCAACCCTGTTGAAGCTAACAAGATTATGTCAGAGCAAGTAAAAATTGTCGTACATCGAATTCAAACCGACAATGCCGGATTGAGATCACGCGCAATTGATTTAAATTTTGTTCTGAAATCTGTTGCCAAGCCGATTTCATTAAGAGGCTGCGAAGGCAAAAGTTATGGCGGTTTATCGATTCGCTTTAAACCGTACATTCCTGAAAATGAACGGGGCAAAAAAAATGTGTCGGCAAAAAAAAATGATGTCAATATTATTACTACACCAAAAGGAATCGCAAAATCAGATTTACCGGAAACGCCATTAGCGTGGGCGGATTACACGTCAAAATTTGATGGGAAAAATACCGCAGCCGGAGCAGCAATTTTTGTACCCAAAACACATCCCGATTATCCGCCAACATGGTTGACACGTTATTATGGTCCGCTTTGCTTAGGTTGGCCCGGAGTCAAGGGACGGTTGTTCCAACCCGATGAAGAGATTCGTTTGAGCTACCGCATCTGGATTCACGACGGCAATGTAACAAACCAACAAATCGAAAAATACTACAACGAATATAACCGCTAGCGAAAAGGTCTAATTTAAAATGCAAAAAAACGTTTTGCAAAAGTTCAGTTAAAAAAATACAAGGGAAGTTTTTAGAATTTCTATTAAGTATATTTATTTTGTGTAGATTGTTATTGAGTTTTTAGTTGTTGTTTTATCCATTCTAATCTTTTTGCTAACTCAATTTCAAAACCGCGATCTGTTGGTCTGTAATAATTCTTTTCAACTCCAAGATATTCTTGATTAACAATGCCATCTTTTGAATTATGCGCATAAATATATCCTACATGTCCCATTGCTTTTGAACCTTTGTAATTTGCATCCCTCAAATGTCGCGGTACTGGAATAACACGACTTGCCTCAACATCTTCTTTCGCTTCATAAATTGCATTTGTTGCCGAATTTGATTTCGGCGCACAAGCTAAATAAATTACCGCTTGCGCCAAATTCAATTGACATTCCGGCAAGCCTACAATCTCACATGCTTGTGCTGTTGCCACTGCAAGCGGTAACGCTGCCGGTTCTGCATTGCCTACATCTTCACTCGCCAATATTACCAGACGCCGCGCAAGAAAACGAATATCCTCACCCCCAACCAACATTTTGGCTAACCAATAAATTGCCGCATCCGGATCACTGCCTCTGATACTTTTGATCAACGCGCTAATTGTATCATAATGCGAATCACCATCCCTGTCATACAACACCATTTTCTTTTGCACCGACTCACAAGCTAATTCGCGAGTAAACTCAATAACTTCAGAGTTACTTGAAAGCACACCGATTTCCAATGCACTAATTGCACGTCTTGCATCGCCTTCACTTACTTCCGCAAGAAAATCAAGTGCAGATTCATGCAAATTGATTTTGTATTTCCCAAGACCGCGTTCACGATCAGTTGCTGCTCGGCGGATTAATTCTTTAACTTGATCATTTGTAAGAACCTCAAATTGAAATATCCGGCTGCGGCTCAATAATGCGTTATTGATAGTAAAATACGGATTCTCCGTTGTTGCTCCAACAAGAATAACTATTCCGTTTTCTACTTCAGGCAATAAAACATCTTGTTGTGCTTTGTTGAAACGGTGAATTTCATCAATGAATAAAAGTGTTTTTTGTTTATCGGCGGAAAGTCGTTCGTCGGCTTCTGTCAGAATTTCACGAAGTTGTTTTACTCCATCTGAAACTGCACTGATTTGACGGAATACGCTACGGCTCGATCTTGCCAAAATATAGGCAAGCGTAGTTTTACCCGTACCCGGCGGACCATGAAAAATTACAGACCCCAATCTGTCCGCCAAAAGAAGACGCCGAAGCAATTTGCCCTCGCCAAGAAAATGACCTTGACCGACAAATTCCTCCAACGTCTGCGGACGCATCCGAACTGCAAGCGGCGCAACACTACGACGATTCTCCAACTCATCATGTTCAAATAAAGATACCAATTTAAATTCTCCGTCTATTTTTCAACTGAACTTTTGCAAAATGGCGTTTAACACTATAAATTTGAGTATGAAATGTTTATCAAATTACTGTTTTTTTTGATGCATTATTGTAACAATAATTATGTTAGTCAAAAATGAAAATCGTATCTATTCAGCCGTGTGTTTCTTATCGTCAACTATTCTGTTACCCAAGACCAATAGACTTTTTCACTAACCTAAAAATACATCAACGCAACAAAAAATCTACAACGAAAAACCGCCTTTAACTCCTCCGAGACCACCCCTAACCCCTCCGAAGGAGGGGAATAA
>JAITDV010000063.1 GCA_031282385.1 Planctomycetaceae bacterium
TATCAAAATTAATTGACAAGGAGTACCCATTCAGATGCTCAAACGAACTCGCCGCGAACAAGTTGGCTACCATTAAAACAACAAAAAGACTTTTTCAGGGACAACTAAATAATTTGTGCAAATTCGTGGATAAAATAAATTTATTGTCTAAATTTGTCTATCCTTAAAATTTTGATAATTCTGTAAAAAATAGGTTTTTGGAAGTTGCCTTAATTAACTCTCAATTGACTCAAAAAACTAAATAGACAGTTACTTTAAAATACCTAGACAAGAAATTTCCGGATTGTTTTTCTGATTTCAAGTTCGACCTCTTCAAACGGTACAACAGCATCTATTACAACATAAAACGGATTCTTTTTTGCATATTCAAGAAAACCGTTACGTACTTGTTTGTGGTATTCTTCACCCTTGCATTCCATTCTGTCTTTTGCCCTATTTCTAATTCGCTTAACACTGACATCATAAGGCACATCAAGAATTATTCCGACATCCGGCATAATTCCAAAAGTTGCAATATTGCCGATAAACTCGATTGCATCAATTGACATTCCGCCTGCATAACCTTGGTACACGATATTTGAAATCAAAAACCTGTCCGAAATAACATCCTTACCCGCCTCAATTGATGGACGAATCACCTCGTCAACAAGTTGCGTCCGCGACGCCATGAACAACAACATCTCCGCAACATTGCAAATCTCCACTCCGCCATTCAACACAATATCACGAACCTTGTCCCCAAGTTCCGTCCCGCCGGGATCACGGCACAAAACAACTTCACGCCCCAATGATTGTAACCAATCACAAAGTCTATGTTGTTGCGTTGTTTTCCCGCATCCGTCTCCTCCATCAATTGTTATAAACATTCCGTTTACTATTTATATTTAGCCGCCCTTTACGGCTATTTGCAAGACTGTTATAATTCCGCGGTCAATATTAACCGCAAACAAATATTAACCGCAAAGTTGCCGTACATGAATTATCTGATTCATTTCGGCTTGCGGTTTATTGCGGAAAATGTTATCGGCATAAAGTCGATAAATTGTTAAATAAACCATAACCAACATTTTTTTGGAGTAAAATCAAATGAGCAATCTGGTCAGTCCTAAATTGCCAAACACAAAAATAAAAAAAGTCGCCATCCTCTTTTCAGGCGGTCCTGCACCAACTGCAAATTCAGTAATCGGAAGTGCCGCACTCTGTTTTGCACGTGCCGGTATTGAAGTTTACGGCATGAAAAACGGGTACACGCACCTCGCCGAATACAACGGCGAAAACCAACTTAAAGAAGGTGATCATTATATACGTCTCGATAAACGTATTGAAGAGGGCTTGCGAACCTCGCGCGGAATCATCATCGGAACCGCACGGGCAAATCCGGGTAAACTGCTAAAACAACCCGACGACTTAAAAGACCCCAAAAAAATCGAACCTTTGCTCAATGTACACAAAGCACTAACATCGCTCGATATTGACGCACTCATTTCAATCGGCGGGGACGATACCCTAACAACCGCCGCAAAATTCAAATTGGTCATCGACTCATTGCCCAAAAATGAAAAACACATCAACATCATTCACTTGCCCAAAACAATCGACAACGATTATAAAGGAATTGATTTCACATTCGGTTATTTTACGGCAGTTGAAATGTTGGCGCACGAAACCCGCAACTTACTCGCCGACTCCGAAGCAACCGGAACAGGTTACATCTCACAAGTTATGGGCAGAAAAGCCGCATGGCTCGCTTACGGCGCAGCTATCGCAGGTGAAGCAAGTCTTGTCATAGGTCTCGAAGATATTCACGAATCTTGGTACAACAAAGAACAAATTATCGATCCGGAATCAGGTAAAATATTGACAAACGAAAATGGCGAAGCCTTGCAACGAACCGTAGTCAATGTCGATAAACTTGTCGGACGTTGTGTTGACATAATTCAAGCACGCGAGAAAGAAGGTAAAACTTCATTTGTTGCAATTGTATCCGAAGGAATCGCCGAATTTTTGCCATTGTCGGAAATAAAAAAATGTTGTTCAGACGACGAATATAAATCTCTCAAACCCGATACATTCGGACACTTCCCCGTCTCACAACTCAAATACAGTAGTTGGCTTGGACGGCTAATATCAGATGAATACAAAAAACGAACCGGTAAATCAAAAAAAATGGTCGGTTTGCAATTCGGTTACGAAATTCGTTGTAATCAATCAACCGCCTACGATATTGTTCTGGGAAGTCAATTAGGTATTGGAGGCTATCGCGCAATTGCCGAACTAGGAAAAAATGGCGTTATGGTTTCCGTCGGAAAAACTATGGAAATATCGTACCCAACTTTTGATGAACTAATCGATATGAATAGACTCCGCGCATACGAAAGACCCATCCAAGTCGGATGCGATTTACACAACCTCGCAAGATACATCGAAGCATGGGTGTAAAATAAATGTATGCTCGTCAGATGTTGAATTTATTTTGCAACTATTCAGTCGTGTTTTAACAAACCACCACTACCCCTCCAAATGGGGGAATCATTAAATTCTTCTCCTTTGGAAAGGTTAGGGGTGGTCTCGGAGGAGTTAAAGGCGGTTTTTTGTTGTAGTTTTTTTGTTGCGTTGATGTATTTTTAGGTTAGAGAAAAGGTCTA
>JAITDV010000080.1 GCA_031282385.1 Planctomycetaceae bacterium
ACGACAATTTACGTGGAACATTTGAAAAATTACGAACTTATGCAGCACGGTTGGCTCTGGTTATTCACATTACACGAACCATCGAACAAGAATTATTTTTGAACGATAATACCAACACGTCAACCGCACCTTGGGACAGAGCGGAACCGCGAATCGACGAATTGGAATGCGATGCCGTTTCCATGCAAATTGCCGTAACACTTGCCGACTGGTTCAAATATGAAACGCGCCGTGTCTATTCAACATGGGGCGGCTTAACCGATGAAACACCCAAACCCAAAGGCGATGAATTACAACAACGTATTGTCGAATTTTTAGAACAGAAAGGTGGTGAAATGACCATTCGTGATTTGAAACGCCGTTTCAAGTCTGAAAAAAGTAATGTTGAGGAAGCAGTCAAATCCTTAGTTGCTAAAAATATTCTTGAACATCGCGAATTGCCAAAATCCGGTCCCGGCAGACCGCGTGAAATTTATCGTGTTACGAAGTGCTAATCATTCTGATAACAACCAACCGGAAGTGATATTCATTTCCGGTTGTATTCACTTTTTACTATAATGGAGATTTTATGTACATTTTTATTGATCATTTTGCGTGTGCTGTTCATTCTCTTGGCGATGAGCCGTTCAAGGCAATTTTGGAATTGTGCGATTATTTGAAACAAAATGTTCGGGAATACCGCTATCCTGATTATTGGTCTGATTTTCCCAATGACCTCTTTGAAGAATGTGTTTTTGAAGGGACGGAAAAGGAATTGTTCAAATATGTTGAAACGTTAAATCTTTGGGCGGAACCTTATCGGGCTGAGGATCGACCGTCAATATTTACACTTCGTGTTATTCCCACTCCGCCAACCGGAATAACGGCATTTTGACACTAATTTGTCCCTTATGATATTGAGCGTAAAGAACCTTGATAGATAAGGACTTACGTTCAATTGGAATTATTTATTTTCGTCACCTGCCTAAAATCAATTTTATCATTTCACGGTCAATTTTGGAGATTAGTTAATATAGAGGTATTTTTTATAAATAAATAAATAATTATTTATTATTACTATATTATTTTCCATTTAACCCAAAAATGTAAAAAATGTATTTTGAGGTAGGTGACGAAATCCAAAATTCCATAATTCTTAAGTCTATATTTTTCAAGTAGTTACGAACAGTCACACGCTAATCATTTTGGCTTTTTGAGTGTCAAAATGGGAAGCGTAAGGCTGATATGTCCTCCGCATACAATGTTTCCGCAAACAGCAAACGAAAATCCGCTGCTCTAAATTCTTGGAATAAAAACTTTGCAATGGCGGAGTCTGCCGTTGCAACAAATTGATAGAGATTTGTGTTGATTAAACAACTACCGTCCCTGATTGACCCAATTGTCCCCATCGTCCCAATTGTCCTTATTGTCCCTAATGTCCCATCAGCCCCTAAAATATTAATTTAGGAAGATTATAGCGACTAGGCAACGCAAATTTCGACGAAAATTTGTTTACTTTAATCAAACTTCAAAGACGATGACGGCAATTTTGGTAAACCTTTATGAACCAAGAAGTTAGAGCAAATCGGCGTTAACAAAAACGTTAAAATAGGTAGATTACAACGAATAGGAGGGACAATTTTAAGTTCAATTTTTTCAAATTTCTTTGTAAAGATGTAAATAGCAAGGACTTACGTAAATTACCAAGTAAAAGCGATTTCATAAACTGCCTATTTTAACATTACTCATTTTATAAACTTCGCAATTACGTTCTTCCGCTCTGTAAGCACCTCCGAATTTCGGCAAAAAACAACAAATACCTCCTTCAAGGCGACTTTTAGAAATTTTCGCCGTAAGTCTTTATTAGGTTGGTATTTTCGACGAATATCCGAATTTAGTGGAGTTAAAAACGGGAGAAATTTTCCCTCGAAGATTTTGTCGTAAGTCTATATGATATAAAGACTTCGGACGCAAAAATCGAAAATTTGCGCCGCGTGCAGGAAAGTGTGTCTAAACGCCCGCCCCCGTTCCCGCCCGCTTTTGGCTTTTTTGTTCCATAAAGTACCTAATTCCGACACAAAAATCCAATTTCCGTATCTGTAATTGCGCAATGGCATTTCCGTATCACTAATCTGATTACTGTATCGATTAGAGGCATTGCACAAAAGCATTGCTGTATCAAAAACATTTATTGCATCGGAAATTACTTGCTTTGCCGCAAGCATTTTCCGCGTCGATTCATTTATCGTGTCATTAATAAATACCGTATCAAGTATGTGTTTCAGTATCAAAAAAATAATATCGAATCGAAAATGTATTACGTATCGTAAAATAATATTTGTATCTGATACGAATAATAGATAATAATGTATCGAATTTATTTGTTGTATCTTAAATATTCTTGTACGACTTATTTCCGCTTATATTAGAAACGAAAATAAGTCCGTTTATGCCGATAACTCGGTTTATGCGGAAAACTTTCCAAAATATCTTGAAAAGACCTAAGTTCTTTCAAGATAAGTACTTGCGTTTCCCGAAAGTCATGCTAGACTGTTATCAGAAGGTTGGGGGTAGTAGGGTAGTAACCCCCTTTTCGGCAAAGGTTGCCGAACCCCGACCCTCAGTAAACTACCTATT
>JAITDV010000554.1 GCA_031282385.1 Planctomycetaceae bacterium
CGAAAAACCGCCTTTAACTCCTCCGAGACCACCCCTAACCCCTCCGAAGGAGGGGTCAGGGGTGGTCTCCTACAGGTTAGCGAAAAGGTCTAGTATATACTGCTCACACGTTAATGCTCTCAATCATTGCTTGTAAATCTCCAACAAAAAATTAACAAGAAATCAAAAATGGAAATTGAAATGCCGCAAGCCAAAATTCCCGATCAGGAAATACTCCAACAAAATATACCAGGTCAAGAACTCCCGCAACAAGAAATACCAAAACCCAAAAAAACAAAATACCAATCGAGTTTTATTTATCGTTTGATCAAGACGGTTTTTATTTTGGTTGTGGTTATTATTATTTTGCTTTATCTTATTTTTAAGTTTGGTCTTGGCGGCGGCGGAGGTTCTTTTTTACCTGGCGGCAAGGAAGTTGGATCGATTAATGGGGCAAACAACAATGTCAAAATTGCCGAAACTGAAACGAAAAAAGTTGAACCGGAAAAAGCAGAAATAGACAAACCTGAACAGACTATTGATGAATCCGGCAAAACAGAATTACAAGAAGATTTGGACGGCAAGAAAATAATTCCAGTGAAATTTGAGATGATTATTTCTTTTGAATCTGATCCGATTAATCCGGACAATGTTAAGGAATTCGCGTGTAATATTGAGAGAATTGATACAAGCAAGAAAGGCGTGAATCAAAAGAATCAGAAATCAATAGTGTGTGAGAACATGTTGGAATTTGAGTTTGCACTGGAGAAGGAGATTCGGGATTGGCGTTTGGCATTTGATTTAATTGATATTAATCTGTCGAATTCTGCGGCAAGTGTTGTACCGGTTTTGAATATTCGGATGAATCCGTTTCCGGGTGAGGGTGTTTTCCGCAAAATCGAAGCTGCCGTACGCTCAATTGATCCAAAAATCAGTATTATGCGATCAGAAAACTAAACCGGAATTTTTGTAACGATATACTGTTTGTACTATAAATTGCTTGATTCAAGAGCGTAATTTATTACGAGCTGTATTATTTGCCGGACAAAAAATATCTGCCTCTGGTTTTTGGAACTTGAGGCAGATTTAAGTTTGTTCTGTAGTTGGCGGCAAATATTCTCAACCGTCAATCAATAATTTGTATTGGTCTAATATTTGTGTGTTGCCGGATTTTACTTGGGCGCAATTCATTATTATTTTGGGTTCGTTTTGGGCAATAAATAATTCGGCAACAGATTTTTTGCGATCATTTTTTTCTGCTTGCCCCAACAAATAATGTCCGATCAAAACCGCAACCGCTGCATCGACCAAGCATCTTGCAACAAGCTCAAAATAATTACCGCCGTGTGATTTTGTGTAATCTATTGCGGATTGAATTTCTGTTCGGCTATTGATTAGGTTTATTTTGAGGTTATTGAGATTTTGTTCTGTAAATTCTTTTTGTTCTAGTTGTGTTACATAGTCGGCGTAAACTCCGCTCATTATGCCGCGAATTGCAGCTACGATTTGCAACTGACTTGTACCTTCGTAAATTGACGTAATTCTGGAGTCGCGTAAGTAACGTTCGGCGGCATAATCTTTCAAGTATCCGCTTCCTCCGAGAACTTGGACGGTATCATTGGCAATTTTGATTGCGTTTTCGGCGTTGTAATATTTGCTCATTGGGGTCAATAAAGCGTTGAGGCGTTTTAGGGTTTTGCTTTTTTGTTTGAGTTCTTTTTTTTCTGTTTCTGCAAGTTTATCGGCGTTACATTCAAGCAATCGGTTTGTATTATTTTCAATATCACAAACTCTTGCGGTTTCGTATGTCAATGCCCGCATTGCCTCAATTGTTATGCTCATATTCGCGACCATTTCCGCAACCGGAGCAAGCCGTTCGATTGCGCCTCCGAACTGTTCGCGGCTATGCGCGTACTCTCGTGCAAGTCTATACGCCGATTCCGCAACTCCCAATGATTGTGCCGCAATTCCAAGACGTGCGCCGTTCATTAACGCCAACACATAAGTAATCAACCCGCGTTGGCGTTCGCCTATCAAACGGGCGGGCGCGTTCGTGAAAACCAACTCGCAAGTCGGACTGCCGTGAATGCCAAGTTTACGTTCAAGACAACGAACTTTAACTGTGGGCGAGCGTTCTGCAATAAAAAGACTCAAACCGCGTCCGTCTTTGCTTCCGTGTTCGCTTCTTGCGAGGACGAGTAAAATTTCGCCGCAGCCGTTTGTAATAAATCTTTTCACGCCGTTTAGCAACCAATTTCCATTTTCATCTTGTTCTGCTTTGAGTTGGACGGCTTGCAAATCGCTGCCGGCGTCAGGTTCGGTCAAAACCATTGCACCGGTTACTTCACCGGCGGCGAACTTGGGCAACACTTCGTCTTTGATTTCATCTGAAGCGAATGCGTAAATTGTATCTGCAATACCTTGCAAGCCGAACATATTCATGAAAGAGCAATCGCCGCGTGCAACTATTTCGGTTGCCATCGTATAAATTAAAATCGGGCAATTTAAACCGCCATATTTACGCGGGATTGTGAAACCCATCATGTCTGCACGGGCAAACCGATCAAGATTTTGCTGAACCAAAGGATGCAATGTAACAGTTCCATCAGAGTTATGTGTGTTGCCTTCAACGTCAATTTGTGCCGCGTTGGGAGCGAGCGTTTCCGCTGATATTTCGCCGGCAATTTCAAGAATACGACGATAGTTGTCAACCATGTCCTCAATATTATCCGGTAAATAATCAGCATTGCCGTTTGGAGTTTCGCGCTCTTGCAACTCTGCAAGTTCGTAAAGATTGAAATAATTGAAAAGAAATTGAATATCTTTGTTATCCAGAAAAAAATTCGCCATATTTATTTTAATTTTAAGTTTAATTTTATTTATTATCTGCACATTCCAAAAAATTTAAACTGTTCTCACTTTAAATTTCATTTACCATCGTCTGCTTACCTATTGGAAAGCAGGTTTTTACGCTCTTGAGTCATGTAATTTATAGTACGAACAGTATAAATTGAAATTTCTTCGTTTTTCATCTATTTTTTGGTGAAGTGCAATCATTATCAATATGTAAGTATTCAGCCGAGCGTTTTTTCATCGGCAATTCTGTTACCCAAGCCCAACAAATCCGCGCGGAGCAACATAATTTTCCGAACGGTTCTAATATTCCGACCCTTACTTATCAAACTACCATTAGTAGCCAAAATTTCCTTCCGACGCACCTTTATGCCCTTATGTTTTGTTTGATATTGTCTCAATTTCACCATCGGAATACTATACCTTTTCTCCAACCTAAAAATACATCAACGCAACGAAAAATCTACGACGAAAAACTGCCTTTAACTCCTCCGAGACCACCCCTAACCCTTCCGAAGGAGGGGAATAAGACGTCTCCGAGTTAGGCGCAGAATACGCCACCTTCGGAGGCGAATAATTCCCCTCCTTTGGAGGGGTCAGGGGTGGTTTTCTACAGGTTAGCGAAAAGGTCTAATATTGTGTTGTTTTTGGATTGCAGGAATCGTGCGGCTTAATAGTTACGATTTATTTATTAGGCAACTCAAAACACTAATTCCTTTGAAATATTACGTTATGTTTTATTTGCAGCGTCGCAGTATTGATTCGCAGAATTCGGCGGTGTATTGCGGCAAGCCCCATAGCGGTGCGTTTTCGCCGATATTTTTTGCAATTTGTACAAGACCGGATTCATCGACTCCGATGTCTGATAATTTGGTTGGGCTTTTGATCAAACGGCACCAATCTCTGAAGTGTTCGATTGTATCTTCGACGGTTGTTGTGTCGAATATGGCTTTGCCGAACTGTAGCAATTGTTTTTTATTATTCTCGTTTTGTTCGGCGTACCATGGCAGCCAGCCGGACAACGTAATTGACAAAGATGCACCGTGCGGAGTGTCGTAGAGTGCGCTCATGCTGTGTCCGATTAAATGATTTGGCGCGTTCCAAGCTCCAACTCCTGAAGGTGCCAAGCCATTCCAAGCTAATGTTGCCGCCCACATGAAGCTAGCGCGGCAGGAACAATCGGTGGGGCATACTTGGATTTTGGGTGTGATTTCAACTAGGGTTTTGATGATTCCTTCGGCGTAGCGGTCTTGAATTGGGGTGTAGGTATCTTCTTTTGTAAAGTAGCTTTCGAGTAAGTGCGTTATTGCGTCAACTGCGCCATAAGCGGTTTGTTCGGTGGAGACCGAGTACAACGTTGTTGGGTCGAGGATTGAGGTTAGAGGTTGTAGGCGGGGGGACATTATACCGATTTTTTGTTTTGTGTCTTCGTTTGTGATTACGGTTCCGCCGTTCATTTCGGTTCCGGTTGCGGACATTGTCAAGACGGTCAAGATTGGCAATGCTGTTTTTACGGTTGTGCCGCTTCCGTCGTAAAATTTCCAAACATCGTGATCCGCAACTACTCCTGCTGCGATTGCTTTGCCTTCATCGATTACGCTTCCGCCGCCTACTGCGACTATTGCTTCTACTTTTTCGCGGCGTGCGAGTTTTATACCTTCGCGAGTGTGGGACAACACAGGATTTGCCTTAACTCCGCCGTATTCTACGACTTCAACTTCAGCTTTGCGGAGTGATTTTATAGTTGTTTCGTAGATTCCGTTTTCTTTTATTGAATTTTTCCCGTAGAGGTACAATACTTTTTTTGCAACGGGGGCGGTTATTTCACCGATCTTTTCGATTGCGCCGTTTCCGAAAATGATTTTAGTTGGGTTATGGTAAATAAAGCCTTGCATAAAAATCTCCTGATTTTGTTTGTTGTGGATACTCTTTAGGGTTTGGGGCTGTGCAAACTTTACTACGCGGTTTGCAACAAGTAAACCGGCATACAGCACCGTGAATTAAAGAGTAAACAAGTTAAAGTTACGTTTATTTGGGACAAATTGTTTTGTTTTTTGAATTTTGGACAAGTCTGCCATACTGTTCGTACTAGACCTTTTCGCTAACTTGTAGGAAACCACCCTTGACTCATCCGAGACCACCTCTGACCCCTCCAAAGGAGGCGTTTTATTCGTCTCACTCGGAGGCATCTTCTTATTCGCCTCCTTCGGAGGCGTATTCTTATTCCCCTCCTTCGGAGGGGTTAGGGGTGGTTTCGGAGGAGTTAAAGGCGGTTTTTCGTTGTAGTTTTTTTGTTGCGTTGGTGTATTTTTAGGTTAGAAAAAGGTCTATAAATTGCGTGACTCAAAAGTGTAAAAGCCTGTTTTCGATAGGGAAGCAGGCGGTGGTAAACGAATTTTAAAGTATAACAGTTTGAAATAGCCGAGCATCAAAAAGGGCAAAATCAACTTAAAACAATTTTATCGTAACAAAAAATATTTTTTTTGCAACCGCTGCGTGTTTTTTTGAGTCCGAGCGCGGAGAAGCGGAGGGAGAGGGAACGAGTAGGGGGAAGAGATTGGAGGTTAGCAATCTGATAAGAGAGGTAAGGGATTAATATTGATATAGAGAACTTCTAAAAACTCATTTTGTCCACTAGACCTTTTCGCTAACCTGTAGGAGACCACCCCTAACCCCTCCGAAGGAGGGGAATAAGAAAACGCCTCCGAAGGAGGTGAGTAAGAAGATGCCTCTGAGTGAGGGGAATAAGGAGACGCCTCCGAGTGAGGGGAATAAGGCGACGCCTTCGCGTGAGGCGAAGAAAACGCCTCCTTCGGAGGCGAATATTCCCCTCCATTGGAGGGGTCAGGGGTGGTCTCGTAGGAGTCAAGGGTAGTTTTCCTACAAGTTATCGAAGAGGTCTAGTGTTTCTTTTTTCTAACCTTAAAATACACCAACACAACAAAAAATCTACACCGAACCCCGCCTTTAACTCCTCCGAGACCACCCCTAGCCCCTCCGAAGGAGGGGAATAAGAAAACGCCTCCGAAGGAGGCGAATAAGAAGATGCCTCTGAGTGAGGGGAATAA
>JAITDV010000113.1 GCA_031282385.1 Planctomycetaceae bacterium
CTCTTCCGAGACCACCCCTAACCCCTCCGAAGGAGGGGAATAAGAAGATGCCTCCGAAGGAGAGGAATAAGAAGATGCCTCCGAAGGAGGCGAATTATTCCCCTCCTTCAGAAGGGTCAGGGGTGGTCTCCTACAGGTTAGCGAAAAGGTCTATTATACTGCTCGTACTATAAATTGCCCAACTCAAGAGCATAAAAGTCTGCTTTACGATAGGTAAGCAGACGGCGACAAAGGAAACTTAAAATGTGAGCTGTTTAAATCGGTTGTTTAATTCATTTCATCCATAAATTAAACAAATTATCCAGAAAAAACTACGTCCGACATGATATTAGACCTTTTCTCTAACCTAAAAATACATCAACGCAACAAAAAAACTACAACAAAAAACCGCCTTTAACTCCTACGAGACCACCCCTAACCCCTCCGAAGGAGGGGAATAAGAAGATGCCTCCGAAGGAGGGGAATAAGAAGATGCCTCCGAAGGAGGGGAATAAGAAGATGCCTCCGAAGGAGGGGAATAAGAAGATGCCTCCGAAAGAGGCGAATAAGAAGACGACTCCGAAGGAGGCGAATAAAAAGACAACTCCGAGTGAGGCGAATTATTCCCCTCCTTCGGAGGGGTCAGGGGTGGTCTCCTACAGGTTAGCGAAAAGGTCTAATTTAATGATATTTTAGAGATTCGCATTGAATAATTATGTTTTTTTTTCAAGCGGACAAAAATATTGTGCCGATAAGCCAACAAGGGAATACGCCGTTTGAGGGAGAATTGTGCGAATTTATGAGCGGTTGTTATTACTGCATCGCAGAACAAGTCGGAACATTGTCCTGAAGTTAAGATTTTGCCTGCGTATAATCGAACACACTTTAGAATTCGGCAACAAAAAAGCATTGGAACAAATTTTCCGATAAGTAAACTTGCACGGGTTAACAAAAATTAAAGTGTGGACTGTTTAAGTAGTTTAGTCTGGTGTAGATTCTTCGTGCGATTTTGAATTGACGAATTTATGGTGTGTTCGTTAATATGACTTGCCGAAATTGTACCAGAAATACTCTGTAATTTTGGTAACATAAATAAGGCAAATTTTCCAAAAATGAATTTGTACAAGTTATCAAGATTCAATAGGGATTCAGATTCAATATAGAACAGTTTAATGGAGTTAGAATGATGCATAAATTTCTGCTTACAATAATTTGTACAGTTGTGATCTGTATGTTTTATCTTGTGCCTGATGCTCAAGCTCAACAAGGTTTCGGCAGACAATGGGCAGGTACATATCAGTCGCAAGATTGGCAACGGTTTATGTATTATCCCTATATTTATTATCCGCATAATTATTATTCTCCTGAATATTTTCGCAGTTCAGAAGACGTGTACAACAGATACCCTGCCGAAATGAGAATTCCAGCTTACAACAAAGATTGGATCAACTTTTTCCCCGAACCGCGAAAATATCATCGCGGACATCATTTCAGACTAAGTATTTTGTAACGAAAAATAAAAACTTAGTTTCGGCAACGACGTAGATTTGGTAGAAAATAGTGTAACAAAAATTATGTACTGTTCGTACAATAAATTGCACGACTCAAGAGCGTAAAAGCCGGCTTTCCGATGGATAAGCAGGCGAAGGTAAATGAAATTTAAAGTGTGAACAGTTTAAACATCCCGTAAAGCCGCAATATTGGTGAAAATTAAATCGTTCACATTTTAACTTTTGATAACCTGCGCAGGCTTACTTATCGGTAAGTCTGCTTTATTTTTTTCGTGTTACCGAATTCTAAATTGTGCATGGAATTGGTATCGTTTCATATTTTTGCCAACATTTCATCCTTACGGGACGAATTTTTTTAATCTACATTGTTTTCTACCGATATATTGTCTATAGCTGGACAAAAACACAAACTTTCATCATCGATCAAATTATCCATCCAAAATTGCAATAAATCGGCAAAGTCAATTTACCGATAAGTAAACTGACATAAGCTGCCGAAAATTAAAGTGAGAACAAATTAAAACCGCAACTATCATGTCAAACCCGAATCGCGAAAATAATAGCGTTTCACAAACCAGTGTCAATACTTTTGGACGCGGTTTGGATCGTAGTTTTGTTGAGGCAATAGTTAGAGAAGTGATTACGTCGCGGTTATTCTCGTCCAAACTGAATCAAGAAACAGACGATAATAACATCTGCTCTTTCACTCCCAAACTCGTCGTAAGCATTTCCGCAAGACATATACACTTGACCAACAAAGATGTGAAAACATTATTTGGTTATGATGAGTTGAAAAAGATGAAGGACTTGTATCAAGACGGTTTTTTTGCGGCGGAAGAAACTTTAATGATTGTCGGACCGCGTCGAAGAATGCTTCCAACTGTCCGAATTTTAGGACCAACTAGATCAGAAACTCAAGTTGAATTAGCTTTCACAGATGCAATTTCACTTGGTATTGATCCGCCTGTACGTGAAAGCGGCAACTTGGAAGGCTCTCCGGGATGTGTTTTGGTTGGACCGAAAGGTGTTGTTGAGTTGAAGCGTGGAGTAATTCGCGCGGAGCGGCATGTTCACATGAATAAAAATGAAGCGGCATTTTACGGCGTCAAAGATAAGGATCGAATGATGTTGCGAGTTAGTTCCGGCGGATGTACGACAACGTTTGAAAATTTGTTGGTGAGGATTGGTGAAGGATTGAAGTTGGAAGTGCATATTGACACCGACGAGGGCAACGCGGCTGATTTGGAACATGCAGATAAAGTTGAATTGATCAGGTCAAATTACTGTTCAGTTGCCGCTTGATCAAAATAAATGCAACAATGATCAAAAATCATTTTGTAAGTATTGAATTAACAATTGTGTGTAGTCCGGCGAGCGATTTCAAACTGCTCATATTTTAAATTTCGGCAATATTTGTGTTGTTGAGTTATTTTGTGTATTGGGAGTGATCGGGCGAGTGAAGCGGATTACGGTTATTTAAACCATTAACTTCAAGTAATAAAAATGTCAAAGACAATAGAAGCGTTGGGAATGATTGAGACAAAGGGTTTTATTCCGCTTGTTGAAGCGACAGACGCGATGATCAAGGCGGCGAATGTTACCTTTTTGGGGTGGGACAATGTTGGTAGCGGATTAGTGAGTGTATTTGTTACCGGCGACGTCGCAGCAGTAAAGGCGGCAACAGACGCAGGCGCAGCAGCTGCCGGCAGAATCGGCGATGTTATCAGCGTACAAGTTATTCCGCGTCCGCACGGAGATATTGAGAAAATGTTACCGTCAAATACGCCTAAAAAAGCAAGTTGAAATACTCTTTATACTTTTAAACTGTTTACACTTTAAATTTCGTTTACTATCGTCGGCTTACCTATCGGAAAGCAGACTTTGACGCTTTTGAATCACGAATTTATAGTGCGAGCAGTACACATAAAATTTCAGTTTTCATTTTTGTAATGGACATTTGTAATTGACATCAGATGCAAAAGCGGCTTTGAGACATGACAAAATAAACATTAGTTTAATTTGAATTTTCGAGTGTGATTTTATTGTTCGTACTATAAAATCACCGGACTCAAGAGCGCAATTTATAGTACGAACAGTATAGTTGACTGATACTTTTGCGGTATTGGTTTTGATTCACGTTTTAACAATTTATCAAAATATAGAAAAATGCAAGACGCTATAGGGTTAGTGGAAACAAAAGGTTTGATCGCACTTGTTGAGGCAACGGATGCGATGGCGAAAGCTGCGAATGTTCAGATTGTCAAGCGGGTTCAGATTGGCGGCGGTTTAGTAACGGCGGTGGTTCGTGGTGATGTTGGCAGTGTGCGTGCGGCAGTTGAAGCTGGCGCAAACGCAGCTCAAAATACAGGCGAATTGGTGTCGCATCACGTAATTGCACGACCGGCAGATGGTTTAGTTGCCGCTTATTTATCGTAACGATTATTTTTTACAACCGAATTGTATTAAATTGTTCACACTTTAAATTTTCTTTACATTCGCCTGCTTACCTATTGGCAAGCAGGCATTTACGCTCTTGAGTCGCGCAATTTATAGTACAAGCAGTATAGTCCCGCAATCTATAGTACAAGCAGCAATATTGTTGCTGTATTTCTAAAGTGCGTTTGCTATGACTTGCGCAAGATTCCGGCGTCAAGGTAAAATGTTTAAGATTGCGTTACGAAACTCGATTTGTCCGCCTTCTGATTGGAAACCGATTTTGCCTTTAGTTTGTTCGGCGTCGGTTACCCAATTGGCAATTTTTCCGTTGAGAACAATTATGATAAATCCATTGTAGCAAAGAATATCAAGAGAGTTCCATTGACCTGCTTCTTTTTCGTAATCGTCAAATTTTTTCAGACCGTTGACGTATCCGAATATTTCGCCGCCGTCTCTTTCTGATACGCGTTCTTTCGTAATTCCTTTAGGTGCGGGCAACTTCATTCCATGAAACCCGTAAAGATCGCCAGCTCTTTTCGGCGCCAATTGAATTTCAACACAACGCGGCAAAAAAGTTTTTTCAGGTTGTTTATTTAGCCTGATAAAAACTCCGCTGTTTGTTGGTTTCACGCCTTTGGGCCAACGATAATTGACAGACAATTTGAAATTTTTGTACTCCGCTTTAGTACCAAGCCAACCAAACGGCTCGCCTCGACAAGACAAAATTCCGTCATCTGAAAACGAATAAACTTCGTCAACTTTGATACCAACTTTATTGGTATGAAATTCCCATTCTGACAAATTCGCTTTATCGAATAGATTGACCTGATCCGAATTTGTCTGTCCAAAAATGGTCGAAGTAAATAAAATTGTACAAAATGTACAACTAAACAGTAAAAGTAAAAAGTTTCTTTTCATGGTTAAAGATTTTTAGGTTCGTGGTAATTATTCAGTTACGGGATTCATGCAATCAACAAATAACACAAACAACACAATATGAATCGATTCAGTGGATTGTTTTTTGTGTTGTATTGTTAGAACTAAGGCTTTCAGCCCATTGCAAAAAATTTAACTCAAAACAATTTCACGATAAAAAACAGACGTTATTGAATAGTTACGGTTTATGTACTCGTCAAATTTTAAAATTCGGTTTCTATTTTTGTAATGTACATCAAATATAGAAGTAACTTTGTTGACATGACAACTATGAACACTACATTAAAAACCAAATATTCAAGGGCGATGAGTATAATGAATTTCATTGATATTTATACCTACCCCTCCGAAAGTGCAATTTTAGTAACTATTCAGTCGTGTGTTTTAAACTATTCACACTTTAACTGGATTTTTGCAAATAGTCATAATTGGACACAATTCGTTTTTGAGTTTGTTGTTATTTATTCATTTATATCGGCAAAGAATCCGAAGCATACGATCATTACTCCGTGAAAAAGACGACGTAATCAGACGTTGGATACACTGGGCTAAAACGGATAATCCCAAAACGCTATATGATCCTTATTATGGTTATCGCCGTCAAGCCGAATGGGATGATCACGGTG
>JAITDV010000558.1 GCA_031282385.1 Planctomycetaceae bacterium
TTATTCCCCGCCTGCGGAGGGGTCAGGAGTGGTCTCCTACTGGTTAGCGAAAAGGTCTAGTCTGTAGTTTTTTTAACTGTCTTTAATAGACATTTTCCCTAACCTAAAAATACATCAACGCAACAAAAAAACTACAACGAAAAACCGACTTTAACTCCTCCGAGACCACCCCTAGCCCCTCCGAAGGAGGGGAATAAGAAGACGCCTCCGAGAGAGACGAATTATTCCCCTCCTGCGGAGGGGTCAGGAGTGGTCTCCTACTGGTTAGCGAAAAGGTCTATTATGCTAAAAGCGACTATCAAGGTTCGGCGAAGTTATTGATTCACGGAACAAGCAATTCCGAACTTCGCGGTTGTGAGAAACGCAGCAAGAAACGTCGCAGCAGTATTGAACCGATCATTGGTCACTTAAAAAGTGGTCATCGTCTATGCCGTAACTTTTGCGCTGCGTCAAGGGCGATATTTTGAATGTGATTGGCACCGCGACGGGATTCAACTTGATGAAGATTCTACGCAAACTCTCTGCGAGGTGCTATTCATCGTATGTCGATGGTGACCTGAGGCTGTAACCAAGTCGAAAGGAACAGGCGACTTCTTGTCGGTGAAGAGTCGCTTGCGTACTTTTTCGCTCGCCAACGGAAAATTCTCCCTGCGACCATACCGGATGTTCTCTATAATGGAGCTTGTTGGGCGGGGCTAACGGGGATCCAAACAAACTCGACGCGAACAAGATGGATACCAGTAAACCAACAAAAAAACTTTTTCAGGGACACTAATTAATGCTTTCAGCTCATTGCTGCGATTTTAGCCCAAAACAATTTTAAGCATTTCACGACAAAAAAACTTTCCACTGAATAAACACGGGAACAGATATAGTTGGCGATAAGAAAATACACTGTTGCGTTGTTGCCAAAAATTTTTTAAATTTTCAAAATTCATATAAAGCTGCGTAATTTGTGGACAATAAACAGGTTTGTCGGCTAAAGTGGAAACCAAGTTTTTGGGTTCTTGTCTGAAAATTGTTCCGTGTCCAACTGTCTATAAATAAAAACTCAATCCAGTAAAAAAATTCTATAAAATCAACAACTCTAATAAAACAAAAGAATTAAACAACAAGAAAACACACAACAGGAATTTTAGGTAAAAATTTTTTTATTGACTCTATTTTGCGAAAAATTCAACTGACCGCTAACGAAATTTTCTAATCGTGAAAAATTAAATTTGTCAAATTAATAAAAAAAAGTAATTAAACACAAAACAAAAAATATTTTTACCAAGTTAAAATTTTGCCCTAGAAACAAATTGTCCACCTTTATTTCGCGGAAAATTCGACGATACAAAAAATACAGATACGCTTTCAGAAAATAAATACAATAACTTCTTATTCATTAATACCTTAACCTAGAGCAAACTATAAGAATTTATATGTTTCTTATTGTTTTTTTTACTTACATTAAAAAAATTAGCTAGACATTATCAGACTGGACTGGCGGTTGACATTTCGTATTTTCTGTTATAATACTCCGCAGTAGGTCAATGTGGCGATATTGACCTAATTAATCGGTCTATTTTATTATTATTAAGTATGTGATTCGGTCATTTATTCCTAACTGATACGATTAACTAGTCAAATTTTATAATTTGAACTAATATTACGATTGATTTATGCCGTTTTAAGTTTAATTAAAAAACCTGAATGAGTGATTTTTTTGTTTTTATTCCTGAACCAAAATTTACATAATTGTCATCAACCAAATGTCTTTTACGATTACTTACTGAATTGATGCCAAATAACGTATTCAACATTTTAATTGAATATTGTACAAGCTGCCCAAATTAACAGGGCGGGTTTGAGAAGTAGCTGAAATTTAATTAGATTGACACTTGGTTTTAACCGGTCAGGTCAAATTTATTGATTATCCATGACCTGATAAATAATTATTTTTTAACTAAATTTTTATATACCAACCACATTTCAAGCTGCTTGCACTTTAAGTTCATTCATCGTTGCCTGCTTACCCATTTGAAAACAGGCTATTGAGCCGCGTAATTTATTGTGCGTGCAGTATAAATTCGGTAACACAAGTGAGTTAAAAGGTTTTCCGAGCGGAACCCTGTGTTTGTTACTAATCAGAAGTAACGAATTAACGTTACATATATTTTCGGCTTACAGAGCTGAAATTACAATTCCGGTGTTGTCCGAAGATCAGGGCGCATTTCGTTTTGGCGTACAATAGATTAACGGTTTGGACAAATTATTCATCATAATTTTGCAATGATAGCCCATTGAATAACAACCAAGCTCACTAATGTCAACTTACGGCTTGCTTAACATAATACAAAAAAATTCCAATGACTAAGTCATCCTTAGAAACACGTAATGCCATATTACAAGCGGCATGTGAACTTTTTGGGGAATATGGTTTTAATGCGGTTTCGACCAGAATGATCGCAGACAAAGCTGGCGTAAATCTTGCCGGAATTCATTACCATTTTCACAGTAAGGGCGGCTTATACGAAGAGGCGCTCAAAGCTGCTCATAGTTTGGAAGAGCCGCTTTCAATTGATCGATTGCTTGAGGAGATGCCAGATTTATTTGATACGCCCGCCGGCAAGTCGCATGCAATTTACCGCATTGTTACAGATTATTTCAGACGGCAACCACTCAAAGTAGAAAGTTGGCGGCGAAATATACTTTTCCGTGAATTGCTTGACCCATCGGAATATTACCTGAAAATCCACGAAACTTACAATATCAAAGCATCTCAAAGTATGCTTGACCTTTATTTTACGCTTGTACCCGACGGCAATCTTGCGGATGCTTGTGCTTGGATAAGTTATCCGGTTTCGCAGGTAATTTTTTATATTTCGAGCAATGTATTGAACAAAAAATTACTCGACGAAGTAACATTAGACAACCTTTACCGCAGCGTTATCAAAACGACAATTCGTGCAATGATATTGTTACTTGACTTGCCGATTCCTGCATTGTTACAACAAAATTCGGTGCCCCGATCCGGCTCCGCAAATAATCAGGCAAATGAATTTGAAACAGATTTAACTAATTTGACTAAAAACTAATAATCACAGATTTGATATTGTGCAAAAAAATGACAACGAATTTGATGAATAATTTTAAGCTGTTCACATATTATTTTTTGGTAATGCGTATTGACTTATTATTTGAAGTTTTTCAATGCGTTTGAGTTACTGAATCCTTAACGTGTGTTCGGTATAGTACGGCAGGAAGCTATGCTTGTCGGAAGCGAGTGGTGGATACCTGAATTATAAATTATGAGTTTATGTAAAGATTTCCGGTATTTCATCCTTCAGCCATGTCGAACTAAAACATCATACAATTGTTAAACAAAATGCTCCCAAGGACGGTGAACAGTATTGGCATCAAGGAAGAATGAGGGGTTACAGGATCAGGACGCATAATATTTTCAAGTCCGTTACAGGGGTTTCACCATGAACCATAATTATCAGATAAATGTTATAAGGGAATTGCGGGATCAGCAGGTACGCTATGCGCCCCGTGAGAAGAAAATTGAGCAAAGTTGCCGTGCGGAGTTACTTTATCGTGAAGTATCCGAAAATAAAGACTTTTCGTATATGTATGTTTGCATGAGTATAATCGACTTTAAGACGGAAATGTATCCTGATCTTGTGTTGGAAGGTAAGCAATTGAAGCGTGATTTACTTCTTTTTATTGATGATTTGTATGATTCTGCCAATGTTACAGTAGAAGAAGCCGGGGAAAAAGTTTGGACGATAGAGGAATTGACTGCCAAATTTAAAGTTGCCAGTAAGACGATTTCGCGTTGGCGTAAGCAGGGTTTAGTTTCCCGCAAATTTATATTCGGTAGAAAAAAGCGGGTTGGTTTTTTGCAGAGTTCGCTTGATTATTTTATGGCGAGTGATTCTGAGCGTATTAAACGCGGCGAAAAATTCAGTCAATTGACGACGGAAGAGAAGGAAATGATAATCAAATTAGCGCGTCGTTTTTCTAATTCGCAATTATCGCCGACAGAAGTTGCAAAACGTATTGCGCGTTATATGAAGCGGTCGGTTGAGACGGTGCGTTATACGGTGAAATCTTTTGACGAGCATAATGCGGATATTCAGATTTTTCCCAATCGTCATACGCCGCTTGATGAGGATGAGCGTTATGTTATTTTCCAGAAGTATTGTGGCGGAGTTTCTATTGAGCAGTTGGCAAAAAATTATAACCGGACTCGCGGAAGCATATATCGGACAATTGGTCAAATGCGTGCTGCGCGGATTGCCGGTTTTAATTTTGAGTATATTGACAGTCTGGAGTTTCATGGGATAACACGCGAGCAGGAGAAGGCAATTATGACGCCGATTTCAACTGCAAACTCTGCTGTAGTTAAAGACCGCGAAAGATACATTACAAGCAACAACATCCCAGATGAAAATTATGGCGTCCAAACTTCAGCAAGAAGGTTTGTTGCCAAGCCTGATTTTGTCGAAGTTGTAGAGGAACATACTTCCCAATATGAACGAATACCGAATTTAACCAACGATGAAACTGGAGTGTTGCCGTATATTTCGAGTTTGTACAAGATTCCGCTACTGACAAGTGAGCAGGAGATACATCTTTTTCGCAAAATGAACTATATCAAATATAAAGCTTCAATGTTGCGGTCAAAACATGATTCAGCGCATCCGAAAGCGGTTTTGATGACAAGGATTGAGGAGTTGTATGAGATGGCAAATGCGACGAAGAATGAAATTGTTGCTGCGAATTTGAGGTTAGTGGTATCAATTGCGAAACGTCATGTTGGTACGTGTTGTAATTTTTTTGATTTGGTAAGTGACGGCAATCTTTCGCTTTTACGTGCTGTTGAAAAATTTGATTATAGCCGCGGCAACCGATTCAGCACTTACGCAACTTGGGCAATTACAAGAAATTACGCAAGAACAATTCCAGACGAAAAACGCCACAGAGACAGGTATCATTTGAATGAGGATGAATTATTGGAAAAGGCAATAGACAGACGCAGCGATCTGCAATTAATGGAACGTTATCAAATGGAACGTGAACAACAAGTGGATATGTTGCTTAATACGCTTAACGAACGGGAACAACGAATTATTGTGAGCCGTTTCGGAATTGGTCATACAAAATCGCCATTGACTTTGAATGAGGTAGGAGTTGAAATCGGCATTACAAAAGAAAGAGTACGCCAAATTGAAGCTCGCGCTCTAGCAAAATTACGAAAAATCGCAGAAAACGAAAAACTAGAAATTCCAGGATTATAAAATTCGTAATCATTCAGCCGTGTTTTTTTTAATCGGTAACTGTTTAGTTACCCAAGCCCAATAATCCGCGCGGAACAATATAATTTTCCAAACGGCTTTAATATTCCAACCCTTATTTGGAACTTTGCGTTTTAGTTTGTTTCGTTCCCATTCCATAATTTCATAACCCATTTTTCCTGAACAATTGAAGCCCGCGGCTGAATAGTCATTATTAATTAACTCAAAACAATAATTCCACTGAAATATTAAAAAATTAGTAATCATTCAGTAGAAATTTACAATATTTAGTTGTCCCTGAAAAAGTCATTTGGTGCTATAAATTCTGGGCTTATCTGGTTGCAATTTAGAGTTATAATTTGCAATATAGTTATTGTTTTATCCGAGATTTTCCTTAAAAC
>JAITDV010000563.1 GCA_031282385.1 Planctomycetaceae bacterium
CACTTCAAACAGACAATTTTGAAAAACAATATTTTTTTATTTTGTTTACTATCAATAATTTTAGTAACAATAATTCTCATAACCGCCCTCATAATATTCCGCAAACAAAATTCAAATCCAACAAATCAAAATTGAAAAAGATTACTAACCCGAACAACATTTACGCCGCAGGAGTAGTAATTTGACACACATTTTACCCTTAAATTTATAGTGTTAAACGTCGTTTGCAAAAGTTCCGTTAAAAATATGAAAGGCGGTTTTATGAATTTAATTAATATTAATAATAATTGTTACAATAAATCAATTATGTCAGATTTTTTGTATTCACAATTCACCGATGTACGATACAATTGTATTTTGACTTTGTTTGTGTTTATTTTTTTTGTTAATTGTACCGGTTTGGTTTTGGCGGAGGAAGTTTCTGTTGAGAACAATAATGTAATTGCTCGTGTTAACGAACTTTCTGTTGCATTTCGCAATGCTGCTAATCGCGTATTACCCGCGACAGTAAAAATAGTTTCCCGTATCCAAACGACCGAAGAACGTAATGCGATGTCAAAATTAATACCAGCAATTCCAACAACCCGCCAACGCCGTAATCCTGGTGATAATACAGGTACAGGTGTGTTGATTGATCCGAGCGGAATTGTTGTTACGAATAATCATGTTGTTACAGTTGCAAGGGAAATAGATGTGGAGTTGCCGGATGGTCGTACATATTTTGCCCGTAAATTTCGGCATGATCCGGATACGGATGTTGCGGTGATTTGGCTTGATACGGAACCAAATGAAAAGTTGCCTTTTGCGGCGTTTGGCGACAGCGATAAAATGGATATTTGCGATTGGGTTATTGCGGTTGGTAATCCGTTTGAGCTTGATTCTACAGTCAGTGCCGGAATAATCAGCGCAAAAGGTAGATCACTGCAACGTGTCAGCCGTACAGAATTTTTACAAACAGACGCCGCAATCAATCCCGGAAATTCCGGCGGACCGTTGATAAATTTGAATGGTGAAATTATTGGCATAAACACTGCTATCGCTTCACGATCCGGCGGCTCTCAAGGAATCGGATTTGCCGTGCCGTCAAATAATGTGAAATGGGTTGTGGATCAATTGATTAAAAAAGATCGAGTTGATCGTGCTTGGTTTGGAGTTGTATTGACGCCGATTACACAAAGTGAAGCGAGCAGGCTAGGTGTCCGCATGAAAGCCGGAGTAATTGTTGACAAAGTTTTGCCCGGTTCACCATCGGAAGAAGCAGGATTATTGTCTGACGATGTAATAATCAAATTCGACGGGCAACCGGTAAAAGAAGTTTACCAGTTTCAACGCTTGTCCGAACGGGCTGAAATAAATAAAGAACACACAATTGATTTCATACGCGAACGTAAATTAAAACGAGTCAGCGCATCAGCAGTATTGTTGCCCAAGGATCAAAGACGTTTGCATTTTATTGAAGATATAAAAATGCCGTCGCATTTTGACAGCCAGTTGGGAGTTCTACTAATGGAAGCATCCGAAGCAATGATCAAAAGATTAAAGATGGGAGATAAACGCGGATTGATTGCAATAACTGTTATACCGGATAGCCGTGCGCACAGAGCCGGATTGCTGGACGGAATGTTGATTACTGCTGTTGACAATATTCCCGCGTTGACAATAAAACAATACCTCGAAGCCCGCGAAGGAAGCTCACTTTCAAACGGAATAACGCTAGATATTGTAGAACCGCAAGGCACAGCACGCAAAATCATAATAAAACTCGGAACTGCCGATAATTAATATTTCAAAGAAAAAAATTAAATTGTTTACTTGTTAAATTTCAATAGCTCGCGCAGATTTACCTATCGGAAATTCTGCTTTATGCTGTTTGTAATATTAAAATTGATGTTCCGCCGGATTTTTAACCGCATGTTGGAAAAAGTATAACTTTTATTAGAATTACTCGGACAAAATTATGTGAACTTAACGGAATTTCAAATTTAACATTTTAACCCTAATCTAAACCCTTAACTTATTAAAAAAACATGACAAATAAAATTTACGATATTGACAAAGTTATTGAGCTACTCAACGAAGCGCGAGGTATGGAGCTTTACGGTATTTCTCAATACATGAATCATCATTATGGATTGGATGATGCCGATTATGGTAAATTGGCGAAAGAAATGAAGCGTATTGCGATAGATGAAATGAAACACGCAGAAGCATTTGCTGAACGTATAAAAGACATTGATAGTAAACGTGAACCTTCAACAGAATTTAAAGGTACAATAATAAAAGGGCAAAAAGTTGATGCAATTTACATGACCGATAGAGACGCAGAAGAAGAAACTATTCGTAAATACAATGAATTTGCTCGAATTTGCCGAGATAACAACGACGCAGTTAGCGCAACACTTTTTGAACGAATCATAATTGAAGAGCAAGATCATCTAAATTACTTCGATGATACCGCAAACCATATCAAAGAACTCGGCAACAGTTTTCTTGCAAGACAAACCGGAAAAGATTAGTAAACTGATTTTTTTGATGTCAGGTAAATATACCGCTCGTACTATAAATTGCCTGACTCAAGAGCGCAAAAGCATTGCTTTCCGATAGGTAAGCAGGCGAAGGTAAGGGAAAATTCAAGTGCGAACAGTTTATAAAGGCTCAATCTTTCGCAGATTGTTTCGGCGCCGATGGGGAGAACCGTTGGCGTTTGCGATTATGTTTGCTGTCGGTCTTGTTTTCTTTTTGATTCATGTCAAGAGTTGGGTCGTTCCGCAACTTACACTTTTGCAAGAATTCGTTCAGACAAAAGGCGTGGTTCTTGAGACGCGTGTTCTGGAAAAACAAGTTGACGGGAAGTTGATGTATTCGCCTGAAATTTTTTTACAATTTGATGTTCATAATCCTAAAAACACCAACCCAAAAGACAAAGACCTTGAAAAAACAACTTACAAAATTTGGACATTCAACGAAAAACATTTGCACGCTAACGGTGATTTTTCTTACAGTAAAAATGATGCGGACAAATTAATCAGTAATTATAAAGTTGGTGAAACTATTGATTGTTGGTATCGTGTGAGTAATCCGAGTTTTGTTGTTGTTTATCGTCAATTTTCATTTAGTGGTTGGTTTTTTCTGTTGTTATTATTTTCGTTGTTATTGCTTGGTTTGCTTGGTTTTTGTTTTTCTTTTAGGTTGAGACCGGTTTCGACGGAACATCAAGCGGTATTGGAAACGGTTGCTGTCAATTCACCTCTTTCAACATTGGCAGGCGACACGAGGAGTACCGCATGGTCAACTATTCCCGACGTTAAAATAGTAAACGAAAGCCCCGGCACACATCTTGCGTTTCGTTTACCGCTTGGCAATCAGCCGATTTTTCCGCTTGTTGGTTTGACATTGTTTACGATTGCGTGGGTGGTTGTTGCGGTGGCAATAATGGTACATTCGGTGTTAAATCCGGCGTCGGAGTTGTATGATATGATTGGCGGTACGTTATTGCGGTCATTATTTCTGGGAGTTGGTTTTTTTCTGCTTTTTATCGTGGTACGCAAGTATATTCTTATATTTGGTGCGGGTTTGATGTTGTTGGAAATTTCAGATCATCCGATTTATCCGGGCAGGCGTTATAGACTGTTGTTGATTGTTAGCGGAGTGTTGCAATTCCATGAGTTATCTGTTTCGATAATTTGTGAAGAAGTTGCAAGATTCACGCAAGGAACAGATACGGCAACAAACCGACGCCATGTTTTCAAGCAAATAATTTTTCGTAAAACAGACTTCGATACGTCGGCAGACACGCCATTGAATGAAGAATTTTTTGCACAGTTACCAATAGGCGCCATGCATTCGTTTAGGCAAGAAAATAACGAAATCGGATGGAAAATCAATATCACCGCAAGAATTGCAGGTTGGCATGAAATACAACGCGAATGCCCAATAGTTGTAAGACCAATAATAATGAACGACACTACACCTGAAGATTTAAACAGCTCAATAATTACCAAATTAAGCAGTAAGTAGAAAGAAAAAATATAACTATTCAGTCGGCAACTCTACGCGAAAAAAAATTTATAGCAGGTGGCAGCGTAGCGCAGTAACCGCTTAAAACTATCATATTAATAAACCACCCCTGACCCCTCCAAAGGAGGGGAATAAGAAGACGCCTCCGAAGGAGGCGAATAATTCCCCTCCTTCGGAGGGGTTAGGGGTGGTCTCAGAGGAGTTAAAGGCGGTTTTTCGTCGTAGGTTTTTTGTTGCGTTGATGTATTTTTAGGTTAGAGAAAGGGTCTATTACATCAAATATTATTTTTCCAAAAATAATATGCCGTAAAAACAATGGATTCATAAATTCCGTTTCAATAATTTCTGCATCTTTGGGGGGCAAAATATATGCCGAAATTGAAATGGTGAACTGTTTAAAACACTCTGAACAACATAATTTTCCGAACGGCTCTAATATTCCAACCCTTATTTGTCAAATTACACTCAGTGGAATGTTTTTTTTGTTGTTTTTTGAACTAAGGCTGAAAGCCTTGAATCAATAGCGTATGGCGATACCCTACGCTAATGATTCAAGGCTTTCAACCCAGTTGGCGCAAATTTAGCTCAAAACAATTTTAAGCATTTCACGATAAAAAACATTCCACTGAATAAATACCGATTTTATATTTTTAACTTTGTGTGCGGTAAGTTTGAATTTAGCCGTTTTACCATTCTGAAATCAATTTGTCTTGCGTCCAAATCTGTACAAACTACTTCAACCAATACTCTGTCTCCAATCCTTAACATGTTGTTTTGTTTTAAGCCGACTAAAATTTTTGCGTCTCTTTGGAATCTATAAAAATCATCAGTTAAACCTTCCAATCTTACTAAACCTTCCGCTGGTATTTTTGTCCCCATAACAAAAATACCATACGATTCAACATTTGTTATTACCGCCTCCAACCTCTCGCCAATTTGCCTACTCATGTAGTCTATCAACTTCAATTTTTTAAGTTCACGTTCCGCATCTTCGGCTCGTTGTTCTCTGTCGCTGCAATGTTCGCCCAATAAAATCAATTCCCGCATTTCCGATTTCGGCTCGTTGCCATCCAAAATCTCATCCAATAACCGATGAATCACAATATCAGGATAACGCCTTATCGGAGACGTAAAATGGCAATAACACTTAGAAGCTAACGCATAGTGTCCTTCAGACTCCGGCGAATAAACCGCTTTCTGCATTGAACGTAAAAGCGAAATATTCACCGCGTATTCTTGTGATGTTCCTTTAACCGCGTTTAGAAGTCTTTGAATAATAAATCTGTCTTGATAAAGATCATCTGCCCGTAAATTTGCGATTTCCAGCGTTCTAATAAAATTCGTAAATCCGCGCAATTTTCGCACCGACGGTCCGCTATGTATCCTTCGCAAAAATAAAATATGTCTTGCGTAAATAAATTCCGCCACCGCCTCATTCGCCGCAAGCATACACTCCTCAATCAAACGATTCGAATCGTAATAAGGATAAACTTTCGCATCAACTACTACGCCATTGTCATCAAGCTCGATCTTCGTATCTGGAATATCCAACTCAAGCGAACCCCGCTCAAATCGACGCCGACGAAGCAACAACGTAAATTCATGCAACTCATTCAAAAGCTCACAAACCTCAGACCGCCAACACCCAGTAAATTTCTCATGCGAATCGAAAAATTCCTGAACTTCATCGTAATTAAAACGCTGCGTACTACAAATTGCTGAACGGTAAATCTCAGTATTAACACGAATACCCAACGGCGTAAACTCAATAAAAACAGATTTTGTAAAACGTATTTTGTCAGGCTGCAATGACGCAAGCGCATTCGATAATACCTCTGGTAACATAGGAATAACACGATCCGGTAAATAAACACTCGTTGCCCGATCTTTGGCTTCTTTGTCAAGCGCAGATGCTTTGGCAACAAAATGCGTTACATCCGCAATATGCACGCCAAGCCGAAAATTACCGTTGTCCAAGCGCGTAAGCGAAACCGCATCATCAAAATCACGCGCATCCGCAGGATCAATCGTAATAATTACCTCACTAGTCAAATCAAGACGATTCATTGACAATAACTTCTCCGCAATTAATTTCTTGTCTGATTTTTTTTGCAATAAATCATCGGGAAATATTTTGAAAAATTTTTCAACTGCATCCCTCGCCGCAGTAAGTGTAGTTTCACCGAAATACTCAGGCAAATCAAATTGACGCATGATCAAAAGCGTGTCCAAACCAGGCACTCCACGCGTCCCCAACACCTCAACAATAACCGCCTCGCCATCATTATGCGGCGTCGGAAACTTAATCATCTCAACAACTACCTTGTCGCCGTTTCTCGCCGATGAACTTGACACATCGCCAAGCGGAATCAAATTTTTAAAAATCGAACCATCAATTTGCACAAACGCCCAATCATCCAAAATAACATACGTACCAACAAAACGATTCGACGCACGCTCAATAATTTTCACAACTCGTCCCCGCAATTTATGTTCATCATCAGAAGTATCGCCGTGTTTATTTTCATTGCGTTTTTTTCTGCGTTTCTTTTGGGCAAGATAATAATTTTGATTGCCGTTGTGTTTCTTTCGGTCAATAATTTCTACTGCAACAGTATCACCAGACGCCGCATCTTTGCCCCAATGCGCCGGAATAAAAATATCGTTTACCGGAACATCTATTCCAACAGACGCACGCGGTCGCACAAAACCGATTCCCGACGGACGACGTTGAAAACGTCCGGTAATCAGAGGTTTATTACTTTCTAAATTGATGCCGGATATTTCTTGCGGGACTTTGGGGTATTTATTGGTTTTTTTAGATTTAGCCGGCGAAGATTTTTTGGCAAGTAAGACAAAATGTTTTTTGCTGTATTCCAAATCGCCATCCGAAGTCATTTTCGCAATAAGTTGACGCAACTTCAGAGAATCTTTGCGGGAAAGATTCAGAATTCCAACAAACTCTTTTGTTTTGGCAGGAATGTAATCAGGTTGCGAGATTATTTTCAGAATTTTAGATCGGATAAGTTGTGGAGAAAATGACATGATTAAGTTGAAGGTAATATAGTAATATAACGGACAAAAAATAAAATAACGAGATCAATTACGCCAATCGTGTATTTGCAGAAAGTATAACCGCCAATGAATCTAAACACAACATACACTCATAACATTTGAATTTTCGATTTCTATACCATTTCGTACTATACTAGACCTTTTCGCAAACTTGTAGGAGACCACCCCTGACCCCTCCGCAGGAGGGGAATAATTCCCTTCCTTCGGAGGGGTCAGGGGTGGTCTCGGAGGAGTTAAAGGCGGTTTTATTGTTGTAGGTTTTTTGTTGCGTTGATGTATTTTTAGGTTAGAGAAAAGGTCTACTG
>JAITDV010000281.1 GCA_031282385.1 Planctomycetaceae bacterium
CTTACCTATCGGAAAACAGGCTTTTACGCTCTTTAGTCGCGTAATTTATAGTACGAGCAGTATATTTCGGGCAAAAGACCCGTTGGATAATCGGGCAATTCCTTAAATACAAAATTCAAAAAACGCCCCGTTCAATTCCAATCACACGATTATTTGTTACGTAAACTTGAAACCGTACCGTCAGTCCTAATCAGCTTATTCATTGCCAACACAAACCACAAAACCACTCAAACAACACAAGTCCAAAATCTCACAACCACACGACCACAAACCACTACGCCAACATCTTCCGCAAAATTTTCTTGGCGAAAGTCTATTGTGCGTAATACGACCAGTATTCAAACGTTTAACGATTGAGTTTTCGGTAACAACACGGAAACAGAATAATCTATTGATCGGGTAATCTGCCTTAATTTTAATTTTGTGTTACCGAAATCTAATGTGCAGTTGGCGTTATAACTTGCGGTACTACCGGTTATCTACTTGCCGATAAACAAACAAAGGATACAAATAACCAGCGCAAAAAGGGCAACCCCTTCTACAAATGCCGCAGAAATAAACATCAATGCCCTAAGATCACCAAGCATTTCAGGTTGACGCGCAATCGCTTCTATCGTTCGCGAACCAATAAGACCAATACCAATACCAGCACCAATCGCCGCCAATCCGGCACCAATCCCAACGCCAAGATAACCAAGCGACGTTTTTGACAACGTTACGGTATCTGTTTGTACAGCGGTATTTACATCGCCCGTTTGAGCAAACGCAACCGCCGGTAAAAATAAAATCAACAGCGCAAAACTGAAAACAAAAATTCGCGAAAATTTGTTCAATAAATTTCTCATTTGGTTTTTGGGGGTTAGTAAACTGTTCACACTTTAAATTTCCTTTGCCTCTGCTTGCTTATCTGTCGGGAAACAAGCCTTCACGCTCCTGAGTTTCGCGATTTATAGTACGAACAGTATAGTTAAGTTAAAGGTTTAAATTTTAACGTTTTAAACTTCTCATAAGTTACTATTCAATTGCAATGAATAGTTTGTAAACTGTTCACACTTTATAAATTTCTTTTATCTTCGTCTGCTTACTTACTGGAGAGCAGGCTTTTACGCTTTTTAGTCGCGCAATTTATAGTACGAACATTACAACTCATGCAGGTTTACTATCTCAACAAATCTGTTTGGGTGTTTTTGCTAATCATTGTTGTTTTTTGCTAATCATTGTGTGAAAAATCGGGCTGATTGATGACTTAACATATTGTTTGCCATGTAATTAAAATTATGTCAATGTTGATGTATTGCCATTCCAATATACACTGACGTCAAAAAAGTAAATATGTACGCTTGAAGGAATGCGACAAATAGCTCAAGAAAACTAATACAAACAACTGTTGCCACTACAACAAATGTTATTGGAATCCATGCACAAATTGCCCACGCGGACATTGGTATGAAAGCCAGAAAAACCGCAACCATCAAATGCCCGCCAAACATATTAGCCATAAGACGAATACAAAGCGAACAATGCTTGATAAAAAAGCTAAATATCTCAAGCACAAACATAAATGGAGCAAGTATAATTCCGATTGTACCTTCCAGCGGCGGAATCATTCCGAGCCAAAATCCGATTACCCCATGATGAATTATTCCTGTAATCGCAACAACTAAAAGAGTACAAATTGAAAGTATTCCGGTAACCATAACAGAACCTGTCGGAGAACCCGCCCAAGGTAACATTCCCGCAAGATTGCAAAACAAAACGAAAAAAAACAACGTCCAAAGATATGGTATATACGGCGCAGCTTCCTTTTTACCAATAGAAGGAACAATAACATCATCGCGCATATAAAGTAGAAAAACCTCTAACATATTCCAGAAGCGCCCCTTAACCGGCTTACCGCCGCGAATCTTAACAGCAAGCGGCAAAAATATTGCCACCATAACTATTGCGGCAGCTATTTCAATCAGAATAAATTTTGTTATGCCAATATCTAGTAGAAATTGCGGAATATGAACATGATAAAACGGAATATGAAAAGAATCCGTATCCTTAACATGCCCCGCAACTATGTCCTCAATATTTACACTCATTTTACCAAAATAAAGCCAAATAAATACCGCCGCCGGTTCCGAAAATAAAAACTCGGCAGATAAAAACAAACACTACCACACAAAATATACTGCAGATACTATAAATTGCATGATTCAGTAACGTAAAAGCCTGCTTGACGATAGGTAAGCAGGTGAAGGTTAAAGGAAATTAAAAACGAGAACAGTTGAAAAACCACCGCGACAACAAATCCACAGGAGTATATCAAATTTGTCCAATTTTGGAAGCGGGGGCATAAAACATGCCTCACTATTTTTAACCTAGACTTTCAAAAAAATGCTATAAAAAATTAGTGACTATTCAACCGCAGCCGTGTGTTTCTTATATGGGAACTTTAGAGTTTTGCGCTTTTGTTTGTTTAATTCCTAAACCCTAACCCATTATTTCCTAAACAATTGAATCCCACAACTGAATGATTACATTAAATTTTCCAAGTTTGCACTTCTACGAAATACGGCGTTTAGTTTCTTTGATGATGACACAAAATAGGTAAATTTTTCTGATTTTAACGATTATTCCGAAAGATTTGACAAATTTTGTCCGATTTTCTGTAGCGAAAGCAGGTGTTTTGATAAGATTTGCCGGGTGGCGGCTTGTTCCGGTATTTGGCTCTGGCAAATCTTGAAAAAATATCCGACTCACAAAATTTCAAAATCTTGACAAAAAATCAGAGTAAAATTTGATAAACATACAACTCGTATGTTTACCGCGAGGAACAAAAAATGAAATATTTAAGCACAAAAAATCAACTCACATTCGTCAGCAAATGCGGATTTTTAATCGCTTTGTGTCTGATATTTTTCTACGGCGGAAATCAACTATCAGCTCAAGATTGGCAACCCGAAATTGATTACTCCGAAGTCGATAATATTGACTACGGCAATTCTTATAACACAACTCCATTGCCGGATGAACCTGTCCGTTTGTCCGAACGACTCATCGGTCAACGAATCAGCAGTCAAAACAGATATAATTCTCAAATTGAATCTGCGGCAGTTGAAACGCAATCGCCCCCAAGTTACCGCGCCGTTAACAAAAATCGAGTTGTCCACGCAGCTTACAATAATATTCAAACTGCCAACAAAACCATTCCACAAAATTACGAAACCGAAATAAATACAAGAAATATCCCGACTACTCCCCAAAAATTGACCCCCGCCAAAACTTCAACCGCCGCAATGACCGCCGCCATTAAACCGAAAACATTGCCCAAACATATTTCCCGTAATTTTAATACGAACTTCGATGTTGACGCAGCTCTTGAAGATTATAGCGACTTGCCGCTCGACAACAACATAATTGTCCGCCGTCCCTTGAAAGGTAACACAATTCAAGTAAGCGGCGTAAGTGATTGCAACAATTGCATAACCGACTCCGAAACAGATGATTCCGGCGTAGTTTACGCGGATTCGTGCGGCGAACAAACTTTTGATTGCGGTTATTGCTCGCCAATGATGATGAAACCATTCGGTGCCGGTATTCTTGATAACCTCACAATTTTCGGCGGTACAACCGGATTTAAAGCCGGACAACTCGACGGAAATTTCGGCGATAATTTCGGTTTCACTGAAGGATTAAATTGGTCTGCCCCAGTCTCAATCCAATATTGCACACTCTCAACACAACTCGGTTTCCGCGCCATACACAGTAACCTCAAAGGCAGTTTTGCCCATGAAATCGGAATTGCAGAAAAAAATCGCCGTACTCAATATTTCATTACCGCAGGAATATTCAAGCGAAGTCTGACAAGCCCCATTCAAGCTGGCGCCGTATTTGACTATTTTGAAGATGATTTCTACAACAAAATCAATTTGACACAAATACGATTCGAATTGTCCGTCCGAACTTTCAGCAATCTTGAGTACGGATTTATCGGCGGATTCGGACTCGAAAGCGACAGCAACGCAAAAATTGATATTCGCGAAAATTATTTACGCTACCGCTCGCAAGCAAATGGATATCAGTACAAAATTAAATCACAACAATATTACACTTTATTTGCGAGAAAATATTTTGCGACAGGAAATCTAGGCGAATTCCGCATCGGAGCAACCGAACACGGAAACGTGTTTTTGGCTGCAAACGGCGAATTTCCCGTCAACGACAGAGTAGCGTTGAATGGCTCTTTCACAACAATGATACCAAACGGCAGCAACGGATGGAATCGCGAAACATGGGATTTGTCCATCGGACTTGTAATCTATTTCAGAGGCGGGGCAATGACGAAAATTTGCAACGAAAACAGACCAATGTTCGATGTCGCACAAAACGGTTCTTTCTTGACAAGAATAACAAGAAAATAATTCGTAACTATTCACACTTTAAATTTCATTTGCCTTTGCCCGCTTAACTATCGGAAAGCAGGTTCTATTCAAATAGACTCAGCCCGCGCGTGTTCAGAAAATTCAATTATGAACAATTTAATGGAGAATTAAAAATGAGTATTGGTTTTAGTCCGTCAATGCCGGCAGTATTGCAAGACGTCAAAGTACATGAAAGGAAAGTTGATACAAACGAACGCGCCGCACAAGCTAATGGAATTGGCGGCGAAAAAGAAAGTTCCGCAACCTCCGAAGACCGCGACGCAAACGGTCAACAAGCTTGGCAATGGTCTCAACACCGAAAAAAACAAGAACCACAACAAGAAAAACATTCCGCCACAGATTTAACAGGTCAAGTCGGAATAAATTTAGACCTAAACGGATAAATTTCCCGCCATTTTGAATTTTAAACCGAAAACAGCTTAAAAAACAATCACAGAATAATTACAAACGAAATTTATTTATTTTTGTCCGCCAATAATTCTATGCTTGCAACTCCCCCATAGATTGTAACAATAAAATTGATTATAATGTTCAGTCATTTCAGAGTTGCAATAGTTATTTACGGGTTGGGAAATGTTGGGCAAAAGGTGTTTTGATTGTGTTTGTTGACGGCATGATCAAGTTATAATCTATTTACCCAAAGTAGCTTAAATCAAATGTACTTGAATTGTTTCCACTTGAGTTTCTCGGCAACTTGCGCGGGTTTACCGGTAGAGAGTTTTTACAGGCTGCTGGCAATACGGAGAGAACAATTCAATGCGAACAGTTTAAAAGTGCAAGAGAACTAAAGTCGTTCAATTTAATTAAAATATCGGAGATAACAAGTGTCTATAAACTTAAATGAAAATAGTGTAACCGGTTGTAAAGAATCGGTTTTTTTTCTGCCGTTTTTTTGTGTGTTGTTAGTGTTTTTTTGGGCAAGCGGAATATTTTTTGTCCAGTTTTCGTTGGCGCAGGTGAAGCCTGTTTCCGCAATTCCAAATACAACAGACAACACACCGATTCCTGCTGATAAATTGTTTCCTGATTCTGTCAAAGGATTTGTTGCGATACAGGACTTGAAGTTACTTGCAGAACAATGGAAAAAAACGCAAATCGGAGTGCTTTTGCAAGACCCGATAATGAAACCTTTTAAAGATGATTTTAAGGAACAACTTGAAAAACGGATGGAGAACCGTTTGGGATTGAATTTGGATGGTATTGAACAGTTACCAAGTGGAGAAGTAGCTTTTGGACTGATTGCTATTCCAGAAGCTACACCGGGTTATGTGTTCACAATGGATACAGCGGATAGAAGTAAAAAAGTTGCGGATTATATTGAGAGGTTGACGAAAAAATTTCTTGCAATCGGAGTGAAACGGTCTGTAGAGAAGTACAAAAGCGACGAGATAATTGTTTTCACTTTTCCTGACAAGAATCAAGAATTGGACAAAAATAACACGGGAAATATTGATAAACCTAGCGTAGAAACAACAGCCCCAACACGACAAAGAACCACAGCACGCACAAGAACCACTACAAGAGAAACAACAGAAAAAAAAGAAAATAAACCGCTTGCCGCCGTCGGCAAGAAAGATTCTAATTCAGACCAACAAAATGTTTATTATCTTTTGAAGGCGGATTATTTAGTGATTTCAAATCAGTTGCATTTGATTCGTCTTTTTGCCGACAGAATTGCTGCGGGCAATGATGTCAAAAATTCTCTTGCCGACGTCAAGGAATATCAAGGGGTTTTGAATCGTTGTCTTTTAGATTCGCGTGAAGATGCGCTGCCGTTGATTCATTGGTATATTGAACCGTTGAATTACGGAGAGTCGATGCGGGTTTTGTTGCGGCATGCTGATTCGGACAGGCGTAAAAGCAAAAAGTCGGTATTTGCGTCTTTGAGGGAGCAAGGATTTGACGCAATTCAAGGCGTCGGCGGAACGGTTAATATAATGACGGAAAATCGTGAAGTTGCGTATCGTGTGTTTGTGCATACGGTCAAGCCGTACAGATTGGCGATGAAGATGTTCAATTTACCAAATGGTACAAATTTTGAACCGCCGCAATGGATACCGATTGATGCGGCGCGTTTTTCGGCGGCGTTAGTTGATCCGATGATGATATTTGACAATTTCGGGACTCTGTTTGACGAACTTGTTGCGCAAGGTGAATCGGGAGTTTTTGAAGATATTATCAAAGGTTTACGCGATGATCCAAAGGGACCGCGAGTTGATGTACGAGAGGAATTTATTGTCAATCTTGGCGGTCGTGCGTTCACAATGTCAAATTATAGTAAACCGATTTCGCCGAACAGTGAAAGTATTGTAATTGGTATTGAGGTAAAGGAAGCGGACAAGAACAAAAAAGCTAACGAGCTCAATCCGACAGACAAAATCAAGAAAGCAATTGATAAGATTTTCAAAAATGATCCTGATATGATGCAAACGAATCACAAAGGTTATATTATTTGGCATCGTGCGCCGGTTCCAGAGATAAAACCGATAGAGATTCCGGGAATTCCGAGATTGGGTGAAGACCCGGACGTGAATGAAGTTGCCAGCAGGGACGACACGCCGCCAATATTTCCCGAAGGCGGAATTACGGTAACGCCAAAATATCTGCTTGCCAGTACGAATGTTGATTATTTGAAAAAGACTATTGATAGGTTGGAGGCGAAAGATGGTTCGATTGTTGAGCATGATGATTTTAAGTCGGCGGATGCGGTATTTAAGTCGTTGGGTATGGACAAGACGCCGCATTTTGTGCAGTTCTTTTCCAAATCGGATGAGTCAATTGAGCCGACTTATGAATTGATTCGTCAAGGTAAAATGCCGCAATCAAAAGCAATTCTCGGCAGATTGATAAACGTAATTTTGATGCCGGACAATGAAGACGGAGCTGTGCGGGAACAAGAGTTTAATTGGGAAAAATTGCCGAAATTTGAAAATATACGCCATGCTTTCGGACCAGCTGCTCTTTATGGTCGAAGCGTGGAAAACGGTTTCTTTTTCGAGGGTTTTTTGCTCAAAAAAGAAAAAAATAATAAAAAATGAAACCTGATTGTACCGTTCGTACAATAAATTGCGCTCTCGTGTCTCGTAATTTATTGTACGAGCAGCATGTACACGCAACTGAATAGTTGTCAATAATTTATTAAATTCTTTTTAATTTATTCGAACCAATGTCTAAAAGATCAACCATAACAAACTTTACAAATTATCCTGATGCTTGCGGTTATTTTGGTGATTTCGGCGGAATTTATGTTGGAGAAACGTTGATGACTCCGTTGCTTGAGTTGAAATCTGCTGCGGGAGCTGCATTTCAAGATGAGCATTTTTGGTTGGAATACCATGAGTTGTTACGTCAATATGTCGGTCGTGAATCGCCGTGTTATTTTGCGCAACGATTAAGCGAACATTTAAGTAACAAGCGAAAAAATTTTGTCCGCAATTCCAGCAATGATATTTCGGCGAAAATATGGCTCAAACGCGAAGACTTGAATCATACCGGCGCGCACAAAGTCAACAATACAATTGGGCAAGCACTTTTGGCACGGCGAATGGGTAAGAAAAAACTTATTGCCGAAACCGGAGCGGGACAACATGGTGTTGCAACTGCGACTGTTGCAGCGTTGTTTGGTTTTGAGTGCCGTGTTTTTATGGGGCGAGAGGATATTCGGCGACAGCAGCCCAATGTTCAACGTATGGAATTACTTGGAGCAGAAGTCGTTTCTGTCAATTCGGGAACGGGAACGCTCAAGGATGCAATGAATGAAACGTTACGTTATTGGAGTGAAGTTGTGAATGATACGTTTTATGTTGTTGGAACGGTTGCTGGGCCTGATCCGTATCCTTGGATGGTTCGGGAATTTCAAAAAGTTATTGGAGAAGAGGCTCGTCGTCAAATGCTTGATTTAGCGGGCGGGTTGCCGGATTGTATTGTTGCGGCGGTTGGCGGCGGAAGCAACGCGATAGGAATTTTCTATCCGTTTTTGAATGATGACGCGGTTGAATTGGTGGGTGTTGAAGCTGCCGGCAAAGGGTTAGCTACTGGTGAACATGCCGCGTCTATCAATGCCGGAAGTATTGGTGTGTTACATGGGGCAAAGTCAATGTTGTTGCAGGATCAAGATGGTCAAATTCATGAAGCGTATTCAATTTCTGCCGGTTTGGATTATCCTGGAATTGGTCCTGAGCATGCTTTTTTGCATGATGTTGGTCGAGTGCGTTATGAAACAATTACCGACAATGAAGCACTTGAAGCGTTTCAGATGCTTTGCAAGTTTGAAGGAATTATTCCAGCGTTGGAAAGTTCACACGCATTGGCGCAAGCGTTCAAAGAGACAGAGAAGTACCGAACTATTTTAGTTTGTCTTTCCGGTCGCGGCGATAAAGATTTACAACATGTAAAAGAAATTCTTGAAAAAAAGTAACTAGTTGTCCTTGAAAAAGTCATTTGGTGCTATAAATTCTGGGCTTATCAGGTTGCAATTTAGAGTTATAATTTGCAATATAGTTATTGTTTTATCCGAGATTTTCCTTAAAACCTTGCAAATATTAGAC
>JAITDV010000321.1 GCA_031282385.1 Planctomycetaceae bacterium
CCTTTATTACAGGTTCAAGAGATGCCACACGAAATGCTTTTAATGTAAATTTAATTGAAGATGGAGACACGTGGATGGAAATGATTAAAAGCCGGAATTTGTCGTCTCATCTCTATGACGGAGAAATAGTGAACGATATTTTGGAAAAGATAACCGATTCTTATTATCCTCTATTTGTTTCATTTAAGGATAAGATGAATAAATTAATTGATTAATTGAATAAAATGTTTGGGTTAAAACAGCAACATATTGACGCGATTTGTGCTTGTTTTGCCGATTTTCCGGCAATCCATGAGGTAATTATCTATGGTTCTAGGGCTAAAGGAAATTACAAAAACGGATCAGATATTGATTTAACAATTGTTGACGGCAATCTTTCTTTGTCGAACTTAATGCGTTTAGAAAATACGATTGATAATTTAATGTTACCATATAAATTCGATTTATCGCTGAAACGTAAAATAACCAATCCCGATTTAATTGACCATATCAATCGCGTCGGACAAGTATTTTATCAGAAAAAAGAAATCAAAGAAGAAAATAATTAACCATTTCCGTTGCCCTTTTAGGGTTAAAGATTGCTGTTTTTACAATTCCTTAACAAAATAGACTGTTACACAACTATCTGTTTTTATTTATTTTGTTTCAAAATTTTCTCATCATGGACGAAACAGGTATTATTCATCAGGTTCTGTTTGATTTACTGATTATTCTTTGTGCCGGATTTATTTCCGGAACGATTTGCCGACGGTTGCACATGCCGATGGTTGTTGGTTATTTGCTGATTGGTGCATTGATTGGCAGTGGGATGCTTGGGATTCTCACAACAACTTCTGTTGAAATCAAGACGACAAAAACAGAAATAAAAACGGAACTGGAACAAAAATTACAAATTGCTAATACAGAAACGCTTGATTTTAGACTTCAAAAAGACCCGCGATGGGAAGAAGTAGAAGAAGAATTGGAAACGTTAAGCAACGAACTTAAAGCGGACGAAGTGGAACACAAAGTTCTTGATCAATTTGCCCATTTGGGTGCTAATTTGTTACTGTTTGCGATTGGTCTTCATTTTTCGCCGTCGGAATTAGCAAAACTTTGGCGTTTCTTCCTTTTGGGCGGTTCTATCCAGATGTTGGGCGTGATTCTTCCTCTGACCTTATTTGTTTCGATTATTGGTGGTGATTGGAAAATAGGACTTGTTCTTGGTTCTGCGGTTTCGCTTAGTTCGACCGTTCTTGTTTTCAAATCGCTTGAAGATATGGGACAGGTTGGCTCACTTCATGGAGTTCGTGCGGTTGCCATTTTACTTTTTCAGGATGTTGCGGTCGTTCCGCTTTTGGTTTTGATTGGTTTTATGGCTGCGCTTGCTTCAGGTTCAGCCGAAGGCGGCGGAACATTTTCTCAATTGGTTTCTCTTGGACTTGGTTCGACGATTTTTGTTATTTTTGTCGTATTTGTTCGGTTAGTGTTCTGTAAATACGGAGTTCCGTTTTTGCTTGAGTTACGAAGTGTGGAGATTATTGTTCTTTTTACAATGTTCCTTTTACTTGCGGTTTCAGCGGTAGCGGTTAGTCTCCAATTGCCGGGAACGATGGGAACATTGGCGGCTGGCGTTATTTTAAGTGAAACACGTTTGACCAACCAGATTACGGCTGTAACAATTGCAATGCGTGAAACATTTTCGGCAATTTTTTTCGTTTCACTTGGTGCGTTATTTGAACCGTCTATCTTGTTTACAACTCCGGTATTAACACTTGGAACATTATTTGGATGTCTTGCGGTTAAAACGTTAGCGGCTGGAATTGCTTTTCGGGTTCTGGGGCTTTCTTGGCTTGTGTCATTGGGAATGGGTCTTGGTTTATCGCAACTGGGTGAACTTTCATTTGTGTTGCTTTCTCAAGGTGTTTCGTCAGGACTTTTTGATTACGAAACTTATCAGCGGATTCTTTTTGTTGCGCTTACATCTATTATTCTGACTCCGATGTTCCTAAAAATTGCGTTACGTCTTACGCCGGAACATAACGCGGTTCACGGCGGTGAAGAAGATCACGGGGTGATTTTTCCTGAAGACGCTTCGAAAAAAGCGGTTGTTATTGGTTTGGGACCGATTGGCGGACGAATTGCGACATTTTTGGAAACAATTGGTTTTGAAGTTGGTTTAATCGACATGAATCCGGTCAATTTACACCCGTATGCACAACACGGTTTTCGTACAATTTCCGGTAATGCTGTTGATGAAGAAGTGTTACGTCTTGCCGATATTCGGCATGTAACATTAGTTGCGGTTGCGGTTCCCGACGATCTTTTTGCGGAAGAGATTATTAACGCGGTGCGTAAAATGAACGACCATTGCGTTATTCTATCTCGTTGCCGTTACGTCGGCAATGTCCCCAAGTTGGAACAACTCGGTGCGAATCTGGTTCTTTGCGGTGAGTCTGAACTTGCCAACGCCGCCGTTCGGACTTTAAGAAAATTGTTTCGATAAGCCAAAACGGAAGAGTAATTATGTAATTGTCTATTTTAATTTTTAGTAACTATTCATGTGAATAATTAAAAGCACCGGTTGGTTAATTATTTGTGTTGTACCAGTTGGTTTTTAATTTCCGTCCGTAAACAGGGGCAAGTCGGCGAGTACGCCGACGCGACCTTATGAAATCCACAAAAATAATGTTTCAGAAAAATTAAAATAGACAGTTACGTAATTATCTATTTTAATAAACTCAACTGTAAGCAAATTGATCTACTCCTCACACTTTAAAATTCGGTTTTTACAAACAGTTCTGAATTTAAATTTTGTGTAATCATTTACGGTCAATGTTACGAATACAAACCTCATTTCCAACCTAATTTTTCTAACAAAACAACCTCAGT
>JAITDV010000349.1 GCA_031282385.1 Planctomycetaceae bacterium
TTCAATAATTTCTGTATCTTTGGGGTTCAAAATATATGCCGAAATTGAGTAAGATTTAGTCATCAACTCTTTTAATAAAAGTTGTTATGAATTTTGCGAAAGTCCAGTTAAATTATAAATATTTTTTGGATCAACATTATTTACGACTTTGCATTGACCGATTTTTGTTGGTAGGACAAATCTTAACTTACCGGACTCGGTTTTTTTATCATGTTGCATGAGATCAATTACCTCTTTCCAATTTATCGTAACAAATAATTCTTCCGGTAACTCAACCGGTAACCCAATCGAGTTGTGAAATTTGATCTGTCTGTCAACGAAATTTTTGTCTGTTATTCCAAGTTCCGCAGCTAATTTTGCAGCATAAATTGAACCGATTGCAACAGCTTGCCCGTGCGGTAACGTAAATTTACTGACGATCTCAAACACATGCGCAAAAGTATGACCGTAGTTTAAAAGTACACGTTTACCTGTCTTCTCAAACTCGTCTTCTTCGACAATTTGTCCTTTTATCTTACAACATTTCGTAACAATAAATCTGATCAATTCCGAATCTCTTGCTTTTACTTTGTCTGCGTTCGTTTCCAACATGTTGAATAATTCAGCGTCAAGCGAAACTGCATACTTGGCAACCTCGCCCAAACCACAAACGTACTCAATATCCGGCAACGTCTTCAACACATCCGAATCAATAAGAACTCCAAGCGGTTGATGAAAAAAACCAACCATGTTTTTAGCTTGCGGCAAATCAACTCCAACCTTACCGCCAACACTGCTATCAACTTGTGCAAGAAGTGTTGTCGGCACTTGAAAAAAGCGAATCCCTCGCGTATATGCCGCCGCAACAAAACCGCCAAGATCTCCAATAACACCACCGCCAACAGATACCAATATACTATTACGATCAATACCAACTTCCAAAAAATCCGACCAGATTTTAATTGCTGTCTCCACGCTCTTACTCTGCTCGCCCGACCGAATTACTTCAACAAAAACATCCGCCCCAATATCAGTAAGTGACCGTACAACCATATCAGAATAACCATTATCACGCACATTCGTATCAGCCAAAACAACTACTTGCGAATACGGCTTAAACCGTGAAATAAATAGCCCAATCCGCTCAAGATTACCCGACCCAATCTCTATATCATATCCGCGTTGATTCAAATCACAAAGCGATATATGCAGTTGTGATAACACATTGTCCGATGTTTCATCTGAAATCATTTATTTTGTTTCTTGATTTGTATAAAAATAAAATTGGTAGTTATTCAGTAGAACTTTCGTAATATTTCAACAGATTTAGTGTTTTGAGTTAATAAATAAAGGTAACTTCTAAAAATCTATTTTTGGCAGAATTATCAAAATTTTTAGGATTGACAAATTTAGACAATAAATTTATTCTGTCTATGAATTTACACAAATTATTTAATTCGTAATCTTTTGTGAAAATTCGCGGACAAAATGATTTTTTAGAAGTTCCCCTAATTCGTGTTTTTCGTAGTTTATCGTTATGGTTTTGCCAGATTGATTTCTGGCGGCGGCGGCGGAAGTGCGCTTGAACTGGTATCGTTGCCAGATTCATCAACCTTTTTGCTACTTGCGGAAATAGACGATGAAACCCATTTGAAAAAAGCGCCAATAGTTGCAGAATCGGCGGTGTCTAAAGTTACAACATTTTCTGTTAAACGTTGCAAAATTGTTTTGTCGGCATTTTGACCCGCAGCACAAGCAACCACAACGCCCCATTTGTAACTTTGGAACGCAGCGATCCCCGGTTCGACATTGTCTGTCGGAGAACCGTCTGTCATAATAAACACAAGCGGTTTCCAATCACCTTTTTGGTCTTTGGTTGATTTGGAAACTTCTTTATTGGCACACTCGACAACTTTTTGCAACGCTGCTCCAAGTGAAGTTCCTCCGCCGGCAGAAAGAGTAGGCGGCTGAAATTGTGCAACTTCGATTAAAGGAACGATTTGTTGTACGTTGCTCTCAAACGTAATCACACTAATATAAGCCGATTCAAGTGCATAAGGATCTTTCCGTAATGCGGAATGCATCATCTGTACTCCGTTTTTCACGGCTTCGATAGGTTCACCGGTCATCGAACCGGAAACATCAAGAATAAGGTAAACTGGAAGTCTTCGCATAATAATAAAAAATAATAAATAATAGTAAAAAGGTTGGTTACATTTCAATTGAATACAAGATTCGTATGAAATGACGCTGAAATGACGCTGAAATGACGCTTTAATTTCCATCCTGTTAAAAACGAACATTTTAAACTGTTCATACATTAAATGTAATTTACATGTTGTCCATAACGGGACAGAAAAACGATTGTTTATTTACGCCGATTCTTACCGATGCTTCTGAGAATTTTACACATTCCCATGAAGAATAACAAAGGTTTTAACCCACAACAACTCCGTAAGAAACTGCGACTTGTTCCAAGCCATGATTAAATCCTTGACCGACTGCGCGGAACTTCCATTTATCGTTGTAACGATAAATTTCGCCGAATATCATTGCGGTATTGGTGCTGGCATCTTCCGACAAATCAAATCGGGCAATCTCTTCATTATTATCATTGTTGACAATTCGAATATACGCCGAGGAGACCATTCCAAAATTTTGCCGCCGTGATTCGTAATCATGGATTGTTACCGTGAAAACAAGTTTGACAATTTCTGTAGGAACTTTGTCTAATTGAACAATTAAAACTTCATCATCCCCTTCGCCTTCGCCTGTCAAATTATCACCAGTGTGTTCGACGCTGCCGCATGTTGATTTTAATTGATTGTAAAAAATGAAATCCGCATCGTTACGAACTTTGCCATTCGCGGCAAGCATAAAACAACAAGCATCAAGATCAAAATCTTCTCCTGTCGTTTGCCGTGCATCCCAACCAAGCCCAACATGAACTGTCTTCAAACCGGGAACTTGATCTGAAAGCGAAACATTAGCACCTTTAGTTAATGAAACACCCATCGTTTTAATGAAATATATACCGAACACACTTTAGAAACTTCGGAAACAAGAATGTGTTAATACAGGCTCTAAAATAGTCAAATTTACACGCGTTGCCGAAAATTAAAGTGTGAACTGTTTAGGTTGTTAAATGAAAATTAAAATGGTACTCCAAATTGTTTGGCAACAGCTTCAAGACCGCCGGCTAAACCTTGTCCAACCGCACGAAATTTCCACGCGCCGTTATGCCGGTAAACTTCTCCGAAAATCATGGTTGTGCTGGTACTGGCATCTTCGGAAAGATCAAACCGCGCAATTTCCTCGTTGTTATCAATATTGACAATACGAATGAACGCCGAGCTGACTTGACCGAAATTTTGTCCTTGTTTTTCGGCTTCATGAATTGTAACTGTAAAAACAATTTTCTGTATATCTGTTGGTACAGAATTTAATGTTACAAAAATTTCTTCGTCGTCGCCTTCACCTTCACCGGTTCGGTTATCTCCGGCGTGGACAACACTGCCGCACTTTGATTTCAACTGATTGTAGAAAATGAAATCGTCGGAACTGCGGACTTTACCAGATTCGCCAATCAGAAAAGCCGAAGCGTCCAAATCAAATCCAGCGCCTTGTGTTACACGAATATCCCAACCAAGACCAATCTTGATTTTGTTTAATCCCGGAACGGCATCACTCAATGAAATATTACCGCCTTTTGTCAATGAAATCGCCATAGTAATAAGTTATTAATTGTTAGAGTTAGTGGATAAAAAAATAATTGTTTGACAACGTACATAAACAAAACAAAATGTAACATATTCATCTTCATCTGTTTCAAAGCAACATCAAATTTCATTTCGTTTTGTTTTGTTTTGTTTCCAATTGTTATGATTTATTTTTAGACGCCCCAATTTTTGAGTTTTTCCTGAAGTTCTTTCGGCAATGATTTTGCTTTTTCTTTTAGTGTTTTGAGCAACACTTTTTCGTTGGCGTCAATTTCCCCATCGCCTTCAAGTTTTTTAATGAGCCATGTTCCTTCGTTGTCGTCAACAACACCCGGAGAGGTTTCATCGTTGAGCAAGAAATCGCTAACGGCTTCAGCGAACAAATTCGTCCAAGCAGCGGAATTCGATTTACCTTTAACTCCATCATTGATCTTAAATAAGGCTTCTGCCTCATCTTTTTCGATTTTGTTATCGGCGTAAAGGCGTTTTCGGAGTTCAGCAACTTCGGCGTCGTCAATAACACCATCTGCTAAAATCGACTCGACAACTTCTGCAATTGGAGCAGTTTGAAAATTAGTCATTACAATAATCCTTTTTGTTAAGGGTTAAATGTTAAAGTTAATGGGAACTTCTAAAAAACTCATTTTGCCCGAGAATTTTCACTAATCTCACGAATTTAATTTGTGCAAATTCGCGGATAAAATAAATTTATTGTCTAAATTTGTCTATTCTGAAAATTTTGATAATTCTGTCAAAAATAGGTTTTTAGAAGTTGCATAATGTTAAATGTTAAAGTTAAATGTTAAAGAAATGGAATGATATTGGGTAGAATATCTTGAAATGTCCGACCATTAGCGGGTTCGCCAATAGCTGCCATTTTCCATTCTCCATTATGGCGATAAACTTTGGACATAATCTGCGCGGTAACCTTTCCACCACCACTCAATGTATATCTGGCAACCTCCTGATTATTTGACAGATTGACCAGACGGCAAAAAGCATTTTCAATTTGATCAAATGTTTGTCCGGTGAAGCTGTTAATTGTGAAAATGAGACTAGTAACGTTTGATGGAACTCTTGTTAAATCAACTGTAATTGTTTCGTCATCGCCTTCTCCTGCACCGGTTCGATTATCGCCTGAATGTCTGACGCTTCCGTCTTTGCTTTGAAGTTGTCGGAACCAAACCGCGTCAATGATATTTTTTGCGGCGTCGAACATGATACAAGTTGCGTCCAAGTCAATCTCACGGCTGCCGCCTGAGAAAAATCCCAAAATTCCTTTCGGTTTGACAGCATCCCAGCCAAGTCCCATTGCGACTTTAGCAAGTCCGCTGCCGCTTTCTTTTTCCAAAGAAATTTTCTGTCCTTTTGTAAGAGAAATAGCCACCTTGAACTCCTTAATAAAAATAAATTAACGAAATGTAAACTGTTCGTACAATAAATTACTTGACATTAGAGCGTAAAAGCCTGCTTTCCGATAGGTAAGCAGGCGACGGTAAAGGAAACTTAAAGTGTGAACAGTTTAAAATAAGCTGCAAAACACGAAAAAGCATTGTAATACAGTTTTATTGATTTTCAATAGGGGAGATCAAAAATATCTCAAAACCCGCCGAAAAATTAGACTTTTTCTCTAACCTAAAAATACATCAACGCAACAAAAAAACTACAACGAAAAACCGCCTTTGACTTCTCCGAGACCACCCCTAACCCCTCCGAAGGAGGGGAATTATTCCCCTCAATCGGAGGCGTCTTCTTAATTCCCCTCCTTCGGAGGCGTCAGGGGTGGTCTCCTACAGGTTAGCGAAAAGGTCTATTAAATACATATACTGCTCGTATTACAAACTGCGTGACTCAAGAGCGTAAAAGTCTGTTTTCCGTTTAGGTAAACAGGCAACAGTAAAGAGAATTTTAAAGTGTGTTTAGCATACTTTACCTTTTGGGGATGCTGTGGTATAGTTGAAAACACTTTTAGCTGTTGCTCTTGAACAAACGTTACGCAATATTGAGATTGTCTTCAATGTTCAATTTTGTAGATTTTAAAAAATGGTTTTGAGTTGTTCTCTCTTTAATTTTGTTTTTTTAACTGGACTTTGGTAAAATTCATAACAACTTTTATTAAAAGAGCTGATGACTAAATCTTACCTAATTAATAGCCTATTTACCAATTGATAAACTATGGAAATTAAAATTACTCTTAACGGTGTTGAACAAACAGTTACCAAAAAACAGATTTTTGATCTTGCCTCAAAAGGTATAATTCGTCCTGACACAAATATCAAAGTTGATGGACGACAAATTTCCGTTGCAAAAATCAAAGGAATCGTATTTGCAAAATCAGTAAATAACACGACTCCCTCCGCCTCCATTCCTCAATCTCCGCCAAAAACAACAAACAATCCTACAACAGTTGCAACTCCATTGCCGCAAAAAACATCGCAAGAGCCTGCGCCGGTTTCTGAATTATTTCCTGATTTGCCAAGTGATTTGCATTTACAGTTCGATAATATTTCCGGCAGCAACGCTTTTCCATTCGATTTACCTCAACAGACGCCGCAACAAGAATCCACTTCACCACAATATCACCCTCAACGTCCTGCACGATCTTACAACAATTCCCGATCCGGCTCAGGTAAAGCGGTCGCGTCTTTTGTATTTGGGCTTACTAGTATATTGCTTTTTGGCGGTTTTTTTATTCTTCCGATAATTGGTTTGGTTTTAGGGGTGTTGGGCAATAAATCCAATAAACAAGGTCTAGCAATTGCTGGAATAGTTTTGAGTTGTATAGGTCTGTTTTACTCATTAATACTTGGTTTTGTACTTTTTCTCCCAGCAGTGCAAGCGGCACGAGCAGCAGCGTTGGGATTGATGTGCGCCAACAATGAAAAAAAGATTTTTAACGCGATTACTGATTTTCACAAAAAACATAATGCGCTGCCTGCACGTTATACTGTAAATGAGAACAATAAACCTTTGCATAGTTGGCGAGTTCTTATTTTGCCGTTTCTTGGTGAAGAGGAGTTGTACAAGAAGATTCGGTTGGACGAACCTTGGGACAGCGAGTATAACCAACAATTCCATTCAAACATGCCTTCCGTGTATGCTTGCCCCGGTAACCTTAGCAGCCGTAACGAGAAAATTAAGAAGTGTTGTTATTCTGCTATTGCCGGCAACGGGGAAAAAGGAAACGAAGGCGCATTGACGCCGGCAAAAGACTCCAAACAACTTGTAGGAACAACTACTTTTACTTCAATTGCAAAGAATTTAAGCGAAATACTCTTAGTTATAGAAGTCAAAAATCCGTTTTGCTGGATGGATCCGTTAGCGGACAAAACGTTCGGCGATTTGGAAGTCATCATTAACAATAAAGAAGCTAATTGTCATGTTAAAGATCATGCCAATGGATTCAACTGCGTTTTGGGAGATGGAAAATTATTACTTATTACTGACACAATTGACCCGAAAGAACTGGTAAAAATGGGAAATCGCAGCGGTATAAAATCGGCTTCATCGTCCCCAATAAGATCAGAACGAACATTGACGCCAATACCGCGACCGCGACCAATACCGCGACCGCGACCAAGACCTACAAAACCAGAATCAACCTCTCCATCCCAAGACCCCAAACCTTCAAGACCAAAATCAACTGCTCCAAAGAAAGACACCTCATCTCCAAAATCAACAACCTCGCCCAAAGAAAAATCACAACCTCCAAAATCAAAAAACACATTGCTAACGCCAAAACAAAAAACAACACCTTCAAAAGAAGAATTGAAAGTTACAATTCTAATTTGCAGGAGTATTCTGGTTTAGGGGCTATTGCAAACTTATCTTTAATTAAGTACAATCTGCCGCTCTAAAAATTGAACGGCTTGTTGTGTGAGTTTTTTATTTGTTGTTTGCTGTGAATTTTTTGCAGCAGATATGTTACACTTATCGTACGATAAATTACGCGGCTAAAGAGCGTGTACTGCTCGCACTGTACACTGCATACTGCTCGTACTATAAATTGCGAGGCTCAATAGCGTCAAAGCCTGCTTTGCGATAGGTAATCAGGCAAAGGTAAACGAAAGTGAGAACAGTTTAAAACAAGCAGACAAGACCCATAAATAGCGGACGATAACTGATTCATGATATTTGTATTTGTTGTGAGTTAGTTGTCGTGTTTTTAATGTTTTGAGGCAATGCGGAATTACTTATTGGCGAATATTTTTTGGCGTAGATTTGTAGTTTGCGGACAAAAATTTTTTTTTCGTTACAATTATTCTGCATCCTCGTGTTTTATACTGAACACATTTTAGAATACGTTAAGCGGTTTTCTTGAATTTGAATCCGCGCAAGTTGCGTCATTCAAAGTGTGAACAGTTCAATCCTTTTTTTTGGGACAAAAAAATGAAAGAGAAAGTAGAAATTTCCCGCCGTAATCTTCTTGGGATGACGGCAAGCGGTTTGGTTGCGTTTTGTGCGGTACCGGTTGTTTTTGGAGCTGAGAAGCTTTTTCCAAGCCCCAATGCTGCCTCTCAAAAGCAGCGAGTTTTACCGAAGTATCCAAATACGCATTACTACAATGACGGTAAATTTGATGAAGACAAAGCTCGCGACGTCATTATTGAACTCGCCAATTTTCACGGTTATCCAATAACTCCGGGTTTGCGGGAAAAACTTTGGGTATCTGATTATGGTATTGGTCGATTTACGGAAGTCGGTCTTGCCGCAATTGGTATCGTCAACAATCTTGATGGTGAATACAGTTACATGTTGCAAGATTTATTCCTTTTGCCTAATCAGATGTTGCCGGAACATTGGCATATTGAAGTTCCGGAATCCGAGAAAAAAACACGCGGCGCGCAAAAAGACGAAGGTTGGTATGTACGTTGGGGACGAAGTTACATTATCGGCGAAGGTGAAAAAAATCTTCCATCTGGAGTTACTGTACCTCAATCACACGGTCCCGTAACTGTTGAACATTGTACGATTGCCGATGCGGGAACTTTTGTCAAACTTGCCCGACGCAATTCAAGACACTGGCAATTCGCCGGTGCAGAAGGTACTATTCTAACGGAAGTTGCCAATTATCACGACAACGCAAGTGTGAGACATACAAATAAAACCGCAAACGATCATTTTCTTGCCGGTATAAAATAATCACACACTCAATCCGAACAACGATTCTTAAAAATGATCTACCGAACACACATTAGAACTCGGTAACACAATTGCATCAAAGCGGGCTTGCCGAAAGGTAAGCCTGCGCAAGTTGCCGAATTTGTAAGTGTGATGTTGTTCGTACTATTAATTGCGTGACTCACGAGCGTAAAAGCCTGTTTTCCGATAGGTAAGCAGGCGGTGGTGAAGGAAATTTAAAGTGTGAACAGTTAAAAAGTATGTAACTGTTATCAAGTACAAAAAAATTTATTAAATTTAAAGAAAGGAAATTTGAAAAATGGCAAAAAAGACTATTGCCGATGTTGATGTTAGGGATAAAAAAGTTTTTATCCGTGTTGATTTTAATGTGCCTCTTGATGACGCAGGTAAAATCACAGATGACCGCCGAATTGAAATGGCTATTCCAACTATAGAATCTGTTCTTAATCGCGGCGGTAGTGTTATTTTGGCAAGTCATCTTGGTCGTCCGAAAGATGCACCTGATCCTAAATACACGATGCGACCGACAGCGGTACGGCTTTCGGAATTGCTCAAAAAACCGGTTGAATTTGCGACTGATACGGTTGGGGCGGATGCGAAATCAAAGGTCGCAGCAATTAAATCCGGCGGAAT
>JAITDV010000362.1 GCA_031282385.1 Planctomycetaceae bacterium
AGGTTTTTTGTTGCGTTGATGTATTTTTAGGTTAGAGAAAAGGTCTAATGTTCGTACTATAAATTGCGTGACTCAAGAGCGTAAAAACCTGCTTTCCTATAGGTAAGCAGGCGACGGCAAATGAAATTTAAATTGTGAACAATTTAAAATCGCTGTTGAAAAAAAAGTAACTATGCAGTTGCATATATGAAATTTGCCAATGTATTTCGTCCTGAAAAGACAGTGTAACAATAGTACAATTAGAAGCTGGTAAAAACTCACAATTACGTCTGCTTGACATTCAATAGAACTTCGTTTAACTTACTTACAAATTCAAAATACAACTAGAGCAGTTTAAGCAGCTCACACTTTCAATTTCATTATATTGCGACAAAATAACGTAAACAATAATCAATTACTTTTACTACAAGATGACAATATCGAATAAAACAAAAGCGAACAATACCGGTAGAAATTCTGTTGTGTCGGGTTCTGATCATGTTGTTATTTTCAGCAAGCGGTTATGTTACTATCTTGTACGGATACCAGTGTCGCTTTTTTTTATGATTTTTTACGGCAACAGATTTTTTGGTTACAATAATATGCCGGTTGAAGGCGGGATGGTTGTTGCGGCAAATCATCAATCGTATTACGATCCTCCTCTTATTGCAGCGGGATTGCGGCGGCGGTTGAATTTTCTTGCTAAAAAACAATTGTTCAAATTTAAACCGCTTGCGTGGTTGATAGATTTTCTTGATGCGATTCCGCTTGATATTGACGGGATTGGTTACGAGGGAATAAAAATTTCGCTTAAAAGATTGCGCAACGGCGAGGCAATTCTGATTTTCCCAGAAGGCGCACGAACTTGGGACGGCGAAATCGGTGAATTTAAAAAAGGTTCGCTTGCACTTGCCAAACAAACAAAATCCGCTATCCTGCCAACCGCAATTGACGGATGTTACCAAGCATGGCCTCGTACAAATATGTTACCTTATCTGTTCGGAAAAATTCGTGTCATTTATGGACAACCATTGTTTTATGATGATTTCAAAAATTTGTCCGAAGAAGAATTACGCGAACTTGTCAAAACAAAAATTATTGAACTATTTCAAAAAATCAGATTAAATCCGCCTATTGATTCCGATTTTTTGCCTACTGACTTTTAACAGAATAAGCGAAACAGCCTCATGTCTATTTATATTTACTTTTCACAATCCTTTTACACTGTTCATGCTTGAATATTCGATACACTGCACAAGTTTATTTATTGTCAAACCTGCATTAATACTTTTGTGCCGACGGATTCTAAAGTGTGTTCGGTATAGTTTTATTCAAAATGTTATCGCGCCGTATTACAGTTGGTTTTTCAATAATCGTGTTGTTATTGATGTTGTGTTATCTTGATTTTCATATTGGTCCTTACAGTAACAGAGAACACAAAATCTGGTTGCCTCGTGGAGTGATTTTGGTACCATTTTATTTGTTGTGTGTGGTGTTTTTGTCGCGTGAAGTGATTCGTATTTTGAACGCAGCCGGGTTGCATCCGCTTTCGTGGACTGTTTACCTCGGCAATATTCTGATTGTAATGAACAGCTGGCTCGCAAACGTATTTCAACAATACCACCTTGATGTACGCGGAACTCAAATTTCCGAAGGCGGTTGGCATTGGGCGGCAACTGCGAGTTTGTTTGCGTTGTTATCGATTGCTTTTGCGGTAATGATTTCTTTTGGTGCTGAGATGCGGCGTTATTCTCATCCGGGCGGAGTTACAATTAATCTTGCAGGATCGATTTTTGCAATATCTTATCTTGGATTATTATCCTGTTTCATGATACAACTCTACATGGCTTACGGAGTGATGGCGCTTTTATCCGTAGTTATCGTAACAAAAATGTGCGATATGGGTGCGTTTTTTGTTGGTAAAGCGATTGGTCGAAACAAAATGTCGCCTGATTTGAGCCCTGGCAAAACAATTGAGGGAGCAATTGGCGGAATATTATTTGCGTGTGCTGGAGCGTGGATTTGGTTTGTTGTTATAGTTCCGTTGTATTATCCTAGTCGGGTTTCGGTTTTGTATGGTTGGGTTATTTTCGGAATAGTTGTTGCACTTGCAGGAATGATTGGAGATCTTGCAGGATCGTTAATCAAACGTGATGGACACATGAAAGATTCGGGACATAGTGTTCCTGGGTTCGGCGGTGTATTAGATGTTTTTGATTCTCTTCTAATGGCTGCGCCAACAGCATATTTTTTATGGGCATTCGGTTTCGTTTGCTACGCGCAACATTGAATCAATTGAAACAACAACTACAGTATTAGACCTTTTCGCTAACCTGTAGGAAACCACCCCTGACCCCTCCGAAGGAGGGGAATATTCGCCTCCGAAGGAGGCGTCTCCTTATTCGCCTCACTCGGAGGCGTCTTCTTATTCGCCTCACTCGGATGCTTCTTCTTATTCGCCTCCTTCGGAGGCTTCTTCTTATTCCCCTCCTTCGGAGGGGTTAGGGGTGGTCTCGGAGGAGTTAAAGGCGGTTTTTCGTTGTAGGTTTTTTGTTGTGTTGATGTATTTTTAGGTTAGAGAAAAGGTCTAATA
>JAITDV010000605.1 GCA_031282385.1 Planctomycetaceae bacterium
ATATGCTTGACGAGTGGATATATTTCTTTAAACACAACGCGATCAAGGATGACTTTAAAGCTCAAGGCTTGGACAAAGCGCGAGTTGTTCTTGCCCGTGACAATCTCTCCCCCGAAGAAAAAAAAGATTACGATTATCTGCAATCTCAACGCAGTGAAGATTTGAGCGCCATCGCCTCCATGAAACTCGAAGGAAGAATCGAAGGAAGAGAAGAAGGAGTAATCAAAGGAAGGAAAGAAGGGAGAAAAGAAGGAATAATCAAAGGGAGAAAAGAAGGAATAATCAAAGGGAGAAAAGAAGGAATAATCAAAGGTAGAAAAGAAGGAAGAGAAGAATGTAAAAAACTCGCTAAAGAACTTGAAAAAGAGCGTAAAAAACGCGAAAAAGAACGAGAAAAAGAACGTAAAGAACGTGAAACTCTTCTTGTGGAAATTGAACGACTTAAACAAAACAAGGCAAAAAAATAACATGAACCACCAATATTTTCGTGAACCTCAAATACAAGGAGAAAAATAGCGGAAACTAATAAATCAAAAGAGCGTTACTTATTTATCTAGTTTGATTGTGCGTTAAAGCGGGTGTTGCGGGACAAAGCCAATTATGATGTGCTTGAAGGTTTTTTAAGCGAATTGTTTAAACCGGCGTCAAAATAAAAAAGTCTTGGCGAAAGTGAAAGCAACAAAGAACACGCAGATGATAAGTACAACAAAGTAATGCTACTATAATGTTATTATTTGCATATTTTTTCGCTGGCGAGATTTTTGGGGAAAAATTGCTTTTTTTGTAAAATTGATATATTTTTCTTTAATTGGTATTCCGTTAATCTGTGGGGATTTCGTAGTTATTCTGTGGAATTTTCGTTTTTTTTAAGGCAAGGTCAATGAGTAAAAGTATTATCAGCCCCAATCTTCCATTCCAAGTCACGCAAGGACGACATCATAAACAACCGGCGGTAAAGCGCAGCGTAACCGCCAGTAGATTGCGCCTCCACTTTCTAAGCTCTGCAAGGGCGACATTATTTACCACACTGGACGAATAATGCCGCCGCTAGCACGGATAGAAATAGATTTATTAGACCTTTTCGCTAACCTGTAGGAGACCACCCCTGACCCCTCCGAAGGATGGGAATTATTCGCCTCCGAAGGAGGCGTATTCTTATTCCCCTCTCTCGGAGGCGTATTCTTATTCCCATCCTTCGGAGGGGTTAGGGGTGGTCTCGTAGGAGTTAAAGGCGGTTTTTCGATAGTTTAACATTCGTTAAAATCGTGAACAAAATGAATTTTTAGAAGTTGTAATACCTTGATTACAATATACCAAATATACTACTTACGTAAAATTCGTCAATCAGAACTCGTCAGAACTTATTCGTACAAATTGAAAATAGAGAACAAAAAAATTGCCTCAGTGGAGCGTCTACAGAATTTGGGAGCCCGAATTATACGGGGGAACCTGGCGGTCGACTTGTGGGATTTGCATCGGCGTCGTTAGACGAAACGATACAACTATACACGCTGTCGATCTTTCTTTTAAGCAGGAACCCATCGGGCAACTTTATCGACCCCCCGGATTGTAAGTCCACATGGACGACACCACCGAAGCACGAAATATATTACACTACCAAACAAGATTGACAATGGGGGGGGAGGACTCTTTTCAACAGTTCACACTTTAAATTTTATTTACCATTACATGCTTACTTATTCGAAACAGGCATTTACGCTCTTGAGTCATGCAATTTATAGTACGGTTAGATATTCTCTCTGCAATAATCGACACAGTAATAATCAAACAACATCACACAAACTAAAAAATGGTAACTACAAATCGTAAATTAACAAACATCCTCCCTGCTAACCCTCTACAAACAATTCTGTTTGCATAGTTTACATTTTCACAAAACACGGTACAAATCCCCGCCGCTTATATCGGTGGACTTGACTGGATTCTATGTTGGTGTACATTTCTCGCAGTTGTAGACGTATCGGTCATTACTGTTGCGAATATTTAATAAAAAAGTTTTTTTTATTACACATTATCAAAAAAAATGCCGAATCGGTACAATACCAGAATAATAACAAAAACTAAATTTAAAAAAAGAACAAATAAAATCTTAATTTGTCCGCATTTACATCTCAGAGCCGCATAGACTAATTTATCGAAAATTATGATTTGATACTTTTGCTTATTCATAATTCCGAAACACACCCGATATAATTTAATAAACGTAACAAAAATAATTACGTACTGGAAGTTTTGTATTTGACTTGACAACATGACCTGTTTATACCATCCTTTGTCCTTCCTATACTGCTCGTACTATAAATTGCGGAACTCAAGAGCTTAAAAGCCTGCTTGCCGATAGGTAAGCAGGCGGCAACAAACACGCTATTTAAAGTGCAAACAGTTTAAAAATACCCGAAAATAATATGAAATCTTTTACAGATTCAAAATGGCTTGGCATAAAGCTGGTTAGTTCAAAACAAATCTGTACACTCGTAAAACAAATTATATGTTGGTTTACAATAGTGATTGTTTTGTTTTGCAACATGATGCCGTTGCATGGAATCTGTAGTTGCGATGCCTGTAATTGCTCTGGTTCAATTGATTCAAAATTAATAAATGTGAATTCTTCATCCGATACTTGTGTCAGTTCTTCATGTTGTCAGCAGTGCGATAAAGATTATGTATTCGACTTCTGTACCTGCATTTGCACAGACTCGCCCAAACCATTCAACCCCAACTCAAATCAACTCCTCAAATTACAACAAAAAGATCGATTCCTAAATTCATTCACATTGCAATTCCTCAAATCAATATTGCCTGCCGTTCCTCTAGTTGTTTCTAAAATTAACGTCGGCATGTTTGACTACTCCGAATTCTACAATTCTCCACACTCAAGATTGACAACACGAATACATTTAATTCTGAATGTATGGCAAAATTGATTCTGCCGCATAATCGGTAAATACCAGTTTTCTACATCAAATTTAACGGACAAATAACAAGTCGTTATGTATTTTGCGTTATTAATTCGTTTAATTTTAATTGCGCAAATTACCATTGCGTTTTGGTAATATGCAATAAACGTGTAAGATACAAAAATCATGTCCGAAAATTACGCCGCGAAATCGTAATATAGATTTTCCGTAAAATAATCATATACTTGTTGCAAAAATTACAAATGTGAACAATTTAAATTTCACCAAAAATATCATGTTGCTAAACAGCATAACATGAATTATCGTTACAAAATTAAAATTCAGTTTGCCATTTTACGGCTCAATATAAAAGGAGATTACAAATGTCCAATACAATTGAAAGAAAGAAAAGTTGGATAAAAACTATATTAACAACGATTCCGAACATAATTGTTTTCTTGCTGATTGCGGGGACAATTTATGTTGGTCATCACACGGGTTGGAAGTTGCCCAAGTTTTCGGAACTGTCGGGGAACAGTGTGAACGCCATCAGCGATTGGTGTTCCGACCACCTCGTGCAAGAATCAAAATGTGTCGAATGTAAAACCGATTTGTTGCCCAAAGCAACTGAATTTGGTTTTTGCAAAGAACACGGTGTTGCCGAATGTGTTATCGACCACCCTGAACTCGCACAACTCAATACCGAAGCCAAATTGCCCCAATACAACACCGCCGCCGCAATCAATGTAATCGCTCGGCGTGAAAATAATCCCGTCGATACGTTACACTCAAAACGTGTACAGTTCGCAACTATTGATAGTGTTACGAAATCCGGCGTCAATGTCGATGTGGTTAGCGAATCGCCTATCACCGAAATGATTACAACAAACGGTGAACTGATTTTTGACCCTAATCATGTTGCGTTGTTGTCGTCGAAAGTTCCGGGTACTGTTGCCGTTGTCCTGAAAAATATCGGCGATAAAGTCAAAAACGGCGATATTCTCGCCCTCATCGACGCCTCCCAAGTCGGGCAACTCAAATCGGAATTTTTGAAAAATATCGTACAAATAAGATTGCAAAAAGATAATGTTGCACGATTAACCCCGCTCGCCGCAACCAACGCCGTTACAAAACGTGAAATTTTCGAAGCAGAAACATCGTTGCAAGAAGCCGAAGTCGCATTGCTTTCAACACAACAATTTTTGGCAAATCTTGGTTTCGTGTTGCCGGAAGTGACTAATTCCGACGACCCGAAAGTTCTTGCAACAAAATTAAAATTTCTTGGTATTCCCGACGAGATTGTTGAAAAGTTACCGTTAATTGCGCAAAGCGGGAATTTGTTACCGATTTTTGCGCCGTTTGACGGTGAAGTGGCGTCGTCGGATATTGTGTTGGGAACGGTTGTTGACACGGCAAAACCTCTATTCACCGTAAGCGATCCAAGCAAAATGTGGATCATGCTCAACGTCCGCCAAGAAGACGCACAATATATCAAAGAAGGTTTGACCGTACAATTTTTCTCCGACAACGGTAAACAAAAAACAAGCGGCGTTATTTCATGGATTAGCCCATCGGTTGATGTGAAATCGCGGACATTGAAAGTTCGCGCGGAAGTCGAAAATAAAGACAAACGCTTGCGGGATAAAACATTCGGCATTGGAAAAATCGTACTCCGCGAAGAATCAAACGCATTGGTTGTTCCGCAAGAAGCCATCCAGTCAACCGCCGACGCCCAATACATTTTTATTCGCGACAAAAACTACTTCAAACCAAACGCCCCAAAAATCTTCCACGTCCGACAAGTCCGGCTCGGCGCAAAAAAAGGTCGCAACATAGAAATTTTAGCCGGCGCATTACCTGGTGAAGTTGTTGTTACAAAAGGAAGCAACGTATTACTCTCACACTTGCTCCGAAGTAATTTAGGTGAAGGATGTTGCGCAGAACATTGATATAATTGTCGCAATGATGATTGTCTGAACTATGATTTTTGTGATTTATGTGATTAAATATGACTAGTTATCAATACAAATATTTGAAATTTTACCTAAAATTAGAAGAAAGATACGATGCCAGATTTCACTAATTATTAAAAAATTGGAACATGTTATCAGAACGTGTCCCAAAAACGACTTTTTTGGGACATGAGAAAAAACGTTGGAGTTACCGATCAATAGACCTTTTCGCTAACCTGTAGGAGACCACCCTTGCCCCCTCGAAGGAGGGGAATAATTCCCCTCCTTCGGAGGCATCTTCTTATTCTCATCCTTCGGAGGGGTTAGGGGTGGTATCGGAGGAGTTAAAGGCGGTTTTTCGTTGTAGGTTTTTTGTTGCGTTGATGTATTTTTAGGCTAGAGAAAAGGTCTATTGACAATTTAACGTAGCAATTATTATGTGTTTTACTTTTTATTTTAACAAGATGCCTTTCGAGGTAACGTTAGGAGATTAACAATGAGAAGAATGATGTTGTTTGTGATTTTGGGGTTGGGAGTGATTTTCTTGGGCTGTAACAAGTCGTCGGATAAAGTGCCGGCGGGTGCTACTCATGTACACACTGCGGGTGATGGTCATGATCATTCCGAAGTTTCTGCGTTGCAAAAAACGGAGCATGATGTTGATGGTTGGTGTGTAGCGCACGAAGTGCCGGAAAACATTTGTTCGCTTTGCAACAGTAAAGTTGCGGCTAAACTCAAAAAGGATGGTGATTGGTGCAACGAACACAACCGTGCGGAATCGCAATGTTTCATTTGCAATCCAAACTTTAAAGAAAAATTCATTGCCCAATACGAAGCCCAATACGGCAAAAAAGCACCAACCGGAAAAGAATAATCAAAATAAAAATTCAACTAAAAAATTATTGCAAAATTTATTTTGAATACAGAAGAACACACGGAAATTTATTTTATACATTTCCGTGTATTCCGTTGTCACGTTGTTCCGTATGTTCTGTATTTAAAAAGTAACTATTCAGTCGTTAGACCTTTTCGCTAACCTGTAGGAGACCACCCCTGACCCCTCCGAAGGAGGGGAATAATTCCCCTCCTTCTGAGGCGTCTTCTTATTCCCATCCTTCGGAGGGGTTAGGGGTGGTATCGGAGGAGTTAAAGGCGGTTTTTCGTTGTAGGTTTTTTGTTGCGTTGATGTATTTTTAGGTTAGAGAAAAGGTCTTTTATCTTTAGGTTGTGCTGTGTTGTTTGCGGATTGCAGGCGTCCGGCAATTGAATAGTTATTTTGAGATTCTCAAATAATTTCCCAGGTACATTGGTAATTTTACCCCCTCCCTAGACCTAATAAGATTCTTTAGCTAGACTATTACAACTTGTGTGTTAGCTGATTTGGAGATTTCAGAAGGCGAAATTGTTTTAAACTGTTCACAATTTAAATTTCCTTTGCCGTTGCCTGCTTGCCTTTCGGGACGCAGGCTTTTACGCTTTTAAGTCGCGCAATTTATAGTACGAACAGTATATTGCAAAAAGAATAAATCAAAAAGATTGTTTGTGAATGGTTGCAAGATACTGCAATCGGACACAATTAACATTTTAAGCAGTTTACACTTTAATTTTCGTCAACTTGCGCGGACTTATAAATTGGACGTCTTTTTTATAGTATTGAGTTTGTCGAAAATTTAAGTATGTTTGATATGGAATTGAAGTATGGAAACAGGACAACAAGCGTTATTCATTGATATTTTAGGTTATCTTAATTTTTCGTCCGGCAACAGGGATACGAAATTTTTTTCTGCAATAAACTCGCTCTACGCGACATTGTCTCAACCCTCGCCGGAATCACAACAAAACAAAGACGACAATAACAAGATTGTTGGGAATAATTCAAATCTTGTGTCGGTATTCGATACAAACAACCCCACCGGACACCCCCCCTCCCCTAAACGTCGATCCAAAAAAGAAAACAAACAACCCGAAACAACAAAAAATAATATTCCACTCGCTATACAAGTTATCAATTTAATTGAAGCCGAATTAGCAGAGCTTGCCAAAGACAGTAAAACATTCAGAATCGACGATCAAGCTGGGCAAATTCTAAAAATCGTAAAAGATCACATACTCACAAAATATCGCAAATTTCACGAAGATATTCTGTTTCACCAATCTGACAATAATCTTTTCAACTCGTTCTTTCTTGCCAAAATATTTGAAGCAGTAATCAGACAAGGTTCGCCTTGGGCGGAAATTGACCGTATTGTTCCGAATGTGATCGACGATTTAAATGATTACATTGGTTACCGACCGATTGCTGTTCTTGAAGGCGAGAGACACGAACCCAATGAGCATGAATGGGTTGCTCCGATTCCGCTTTATATTGAAGGAATTGGAATTGCCTGCGGCAGGTACCAGAACATAATCGAGAAAGCAATTACAATTCTGAAAAAAACCGATCCTCAAATTCTTGCGGAAGCGTGTTTTGACATAAGCAAGTTGGACGAACTTGTACTTGATCCGCGAGCTTATGATTTTGATCATCCTGTGAACCGGAAGCCGAATTATCATTTTGGGTTATGGGATCCCAATACTTTAGACATTGACGGATATTATTGCCGGTTTGTGATTCATCAGGTAACCATGGACGGGATACTGAAACGTGTTGAGATGGCGTATCTTGGCGAGTCAGACGAGGCGAATATTCCGCAAGAAGAATTGCTTTATGAAGCCGGTGCGGTGCTTGCAGGAACGATGTTGATGGGAGCCGGTGTTTGCGGAGATACGCCGCATACTTATGATTCAGAAACTTCTCTTGCGACATTGATGCCGTTAATCGCAAACTACCGCGATAAATTCTACGAACAACTGATTGTCCAAACGCCCGACAAAATGAAAGAACGTCTCAAACGAGAAGAAAGCCGTTTGTATCAACCGTTTGGCAGTTGTCGGCAAAGTCTGAACAAGCAGCTTGCCAAACGTCGTGCAGATCAGTTACAACGAATGCATTTATCACGGATTTTTGCGCGAATGGGTTATTTCGACGCCGCTCAAAAACAATCTGACATTATATCTGTTGCTTCAACCAGAATAATGACGCAGATTGATTGCATGATTACAGAGATTCATTTTTTGATAGATCACGGTGAACTTGAGAAGGCGTCGCAATTGTTACCGAAGATAGAGGAGTTAATGAAACGCGGAATTGCTTGCGGGGCAATTGTTGATCCGTGGACAATTTTAGGATTCGGCGCAAATTACAGTTTGTTTCATAGTGTTGAAAATTCAATTCATGATCACCGTGTTGATGATTTGATTAATATTGTTGAGGATATTTTTGACATTTACAGTCGGCTGCAAAAAGTCGCTGCAACTATAGGTAACAGCGAAATGCAATCTGATCTTTCAGATCGCATGAGTGATCTTGCGGGTTGGTGGGACAAGTATGGAAGTTTAACGGTTTCGGATCTTGACAGTTTTTCTGGTGCGGACGCGTGGGAGTCCACCGCTATCGTATCAAATGCGTTGGCAATTTGGTACAAAGCCGGTACAGCTGCCGGAGATATTGCTTTTTGGAATCGACATGTTGATAGATTCAATTCGACGAAGGCTTATGTGTTGCTTGCGGAGGCGTTGCTTGATCAAAATGATCCTGTTGCGTCAATGGCGTTGATGATGCACTGGTTGAGCAACTCCGAAAAAATTCCGCTTACACAAGGCGACTACTCTTTTCATGCAATTGCAGTGCGTTGGATGGAGCAGCTCTGGAATGATTCGGAGGAGAATGCCGAAAAAACCACGGTTGCAATTCCGCGCAACTCTATTTCTATTGCCGGAAATAAAACAGTAAAATCGTCGCCGATTCCAATACCGGAACGTTGGAAATTGACAAAAAAATTCTTTGATTTTACGGAGGCGAATGCAGATCAATATTGGCAAGTTCCTAAGTTGGAGTTGGGCGGAGATGATAGAAACAACGGCAAATCTGGTAAAAAAACGCGCAATAAACCTCCGCACGAAAATTACGGCAACGAATTTTACGACGAAGATGACGACAATTACAACGACGAAATTGTAAACGACAAAAAGCGAAAACACGGTACGGACAAAGATTCAATTTATAGTGCGGCGTATGAAAATGTTGTTTATCAAGACACGGCAGATGATGGCGTGGACGGTTCAATGTTGGAGCTTCCTCCGCATGGCGGATTTGATGATTCTGATAATGTGCCGCTTATTGCGGAGACGGATCGGATTACCGAACGGCTTGCATTTATTGTAACAATGTCCAGGTTATGGAAATTTGTTACTGAAAAAGTTGCCGGAATTTACGCGGGCAAACTGGAAAACGATGAGAGCAAAACAGACGCAAGCACTTCTGAAACGTCGGCTCAAGAAATATCAGTTGCCAATACAGACAAACACCGTCCGCTTGGAGACAGTTATGAGGATGTTGCTGTTTACCTTGTCAATTGGATGGATCAGATTGTCAAGTACAATAAGGGACTTGATAAGTTATTGCATGAGGTTTCGGATTATGTTGTTCCTCCGCCGCGTGGTACGTCTGATTCTCTTTTGGAATATGATCGGCATCGCGGAACGAAGGAAATATTGATTGACCGTATTATTTGGACGAATGTTGATGTGTGTGACGCCAAAATGTTATTGAAATCTTTACTGGGTTCGAAACATTGGCAAGACATGCAAGAGAAGTGGCAAATCGCAGTTCTCAATGTTAATCATGCGGTATTTTCCGGCAATATAAAAGAAGTGAAACACCATTGGGATCACATGTTGAATATGTTATCGGCGGAGACGATTCTTTATGTTCCGACGTCTCGTGGAGGAGCGCCGTGGGATATTGTGCGTTGCCGGTGTGTTCAACAATCGATAATGCGAATGATGGAATATGCACCGCGATTGGGGTTGATTACGGAGGCGTTCAAGTTGCTTGAAACAATAAAAATCATGGAAGAGACGAACACAATCAAACCGGGAGCAATAACAGAATTTGATCGGTTGGTGGAAACTGCGACGCGGGCAATTACTAATTGCGTATCAATTTCGTCTCGCAAATGGAAACCTAAAACAAATGAACGTTGGCTATCGTCGGATTATGTTTTGGTTGAATATATGGAGCGAACGATTGAAGTACTTCTTTCGAGTTGGTTGTCTCATAGCCGTCAGATACGTATTTCGCCGGTCGAATCAATTGTTGACAAAACGCATTGGGATGGAATCAAGACATTCATTCAACGTTACGGACGTGATATTTTTACACAACAAAATATGGGATTCGGCAATTTACGTGCAATGTTGCATCAAGGAGTAGAAAATTTCTTGCGGTCGTTGGTGAAAATTAAGGCGGATGGCGGTGAGATTGAGATGTGCGGGATTTTGGTTGATGATTTGATACATAGAAAGATAGATTGGGGAACTGCGGTTCCGCAACTTGAAATAATTTTTGAGTCGATTGCGGAAAATTATTCGGAGTATGTTGATTACAATAGTACGACAACGCATTCTGACCATGGGGATAAGTTGTATATGCTTCTTGACATGTTGCGTGTTCAGATTGGTTATGAGCGTATATCGTGGAATTTGAAACCGGTTTATTGGGTGCATGATGCGATGATTCGGGTTGGGTGTGATGAGGCGGCGCATCTTTGGGAGCGTGCGGTGGCAAGGCGAAGTATGAATGCGGCAGAGGAACATTTACGGCAATATAATCGGTTGAGTGAGAAGTATGGAATGTGGCTTCCGAGTGTGTATGAGAGGTTGCATGAACGTTTTGTGCGACCTTTGCAAATTGCGAGAATGTGCGGGTTGGTTCCGAAGGCGATAAGGCAGGCAAAAGAAAATGTACCCAAAACAGCGTTCAAGGAACTTTATGAACAAATTGAGAATTTTGCAAAAGACCCGTTGGGAGTGGGTTTTGAGATGCCGGAATGGTTGACGGCTTTGCAGGACGAAGTAATGGCAACAAGAATTGATGAAATGAGTGAAACAAACACTAAAGAAAGAGATGTTTTCAGTATAACGCCGCATTTTGAACAAGTTACAATATCACGTTCTCACTTAGAAAAAATGCTAGACGCCCTAGACAAAAAAATGCACATCTAAAAAATAGGCATCTGTTTTCTTAGACAGATTACAAAATTTACCACACAGAAATACCACATAGAGAAAACCATGAAATGAAGGAAAGTTGTTAGGAACAAAGCAATCGGAAATACAGCAATATAAACCGTTCACACTTTAAACTTATTTTGCCACCGCCTGCTTATCTAGTTGTCCCTGAAAAAGTCTTTTTGTTGTTTTAATGGTAGCCAACTTGTTCGCGGCGAGTTCGTTTGAGAATCTGAATGGGTACTCCTTTTCAATTAATTTTGATAATAGACCTTTTCGCTAACCTGTA
>JAITDV010000662.1 GCA_031282385.1 Planctomycetaceae bacterium
CACCGTGATCATCCCATTCGGCTTGACGGCGATAACCATAATAAGGATCATATAGCGTTTTGGGATTATCCGTTTTAGCCCAGTGTATCCAACGTCTGATTACGTCGTCTTTTTCACGGTAATTTGGACCTATAAATTCGTGAACGCTGTAATATTCAGTATTAAAATAAATCGGGTGATCAAATGGAGCAACTACAGCACAAAGTATTGCCCAATCTCGAAACGTCCGTCCTATCCAATCACCTTGAGTTTTCCAATCTTCACCTAAATATGCCGCATAAACTTTAGGCAAAGGAGTCTTTAATCTTTCTAGTTTTGTTAATATTGATTTGAATTTGTCGCCTGTCGGCGGTTTTATCGGCAACGGCAATTTTGGGAAGTTATTTTTTGTAACAGAAAATATTTTTGCTCTGTTAAATCTGGTTTTTTCCGGTTTACGCTCAACCAGCTTGAACGGTTTCATTGACTTGACAATTCCGCCGCCATAAAATCCAACCAAATAATCTCCATGATCAAGCAAAAGAATTTTCGTTACGAAATTATCGGGATAATTCATACCCTTAATTGTACCGTAAGATTTCACACCGGTTTTGGGATCGGAGACAAGTGTTCCGCTTTGTCTTGTTCCGATCCAAATTACGCCTTGTTCGTCTTCGGCAAGACAAGTTAAATAATCTTCCGGTAACAATTGATCCATAATTTCTTTTGGAGCTTGTTTAAAATCTTTCGGCGCACCGCCGTAAAGTCCGCGTACTTTGTCAGCATAATTTTTGCCGCGCCAAAAATCTAATTTGCTAAAATCATTATTCAACTTCACAAGTCCCGCATTTGTTGCAATCCAGATTGTTTCGTCTTCACTATTTTTCGTTACAATAATGTCGTTGATCAAGTTTGACGGCAAATTTGGATTACTTGTTGACAAATTATTTCCAATCGGCGTCAGCGGAACAGGGCTGCAATTGTTAGGTCCAAATCGATCCGTAGCAAGAATATTTTTTGAAAATTTGTAATTACCGTTGAGAGGATTGCGATTAAAAATTGCAAGACCGTGACTTTGAGTTCCGACGATCAATGTTCCATCATTTTTGAACGCAAGAACAGAAGCTTGATCTTCAAGCAAACCATCTTCACGGGTAAAATGTTCCCATTCGTCTGTATCAATTCTGTACCGTGAAATTCCTGCCGAAGTTGCCATCCAGACGTCGCCGTCTTTAGGACAGATTTTTATGTCAAAAATTCGTTCGCCAATCGGACCGTCAACAACATCATAATTTTTCCAATTATTACCATTGAAAACCGAAACGCCCGTATTCAAATGTCCAACCCACAAACGACCAAGTTTATCGATTGCCAACGCATAACCGTTATTATCACCGAGACCGTTTTTGGTTGTGAATTGAGAAATTTTTCCATCAATATTATTGTAACGAAAGACGCCTTCGTCTTCCGTTCCAATCCAAGCTCCGCCTTCTCCATCGGAAATTAGCGCAACAATAAATTTGGCATTTAGACCGGCAATTTGTTGAACTTTGGTTTCGGGCTTTGAAGTTTCAGATTTTTTGGGTTCGGTTTTATTTGGTTCAGATTTTTGTTGGAGACTAGAATTATTTTGAGCAACTAAAGAATTTGACAAAATCACAATTGTCAAAAATATCGATATTATCAAAATAATTAACGTTACAATAAATTGTTTCTTAAAAGCGAGCATTGTTCATATTCCTTTTGGGTTAAATTTCAACAAGTATTCAAGACAAACAAAAACGTTTGCTATACTCTTCACATCGTAAATTTCGATCTTCTTTTGTAAGGACAAAAAGAATTTTAAACTGTTCACACTTGAATTGCCCTTTACCGCCACCAGCTTATTTTTCGTAGAACTGGCTTTTGTGTTTCTGAACCGTGCAATATCATAGTGCGAGCAGTGTATTTACGTCCACGAAATTGTCAATACCTCCTACCATAAAATTTTTTCTTAAAAATAAGCAGAACATGTAAGATATATGACAGCAATATTTTTGAAACATTAGTAATTATTCAGCCGTATTTTTAACCACCCCTACCCCTCCAGAGGAGGGGAATTAAATTCTCCTCCTGCGGAGGGGCAGGGGTGGTTTATTAATACGACTGAATAATTACGAAAATTCAAGTGTGAACAGTTTAATGATTCTCAATTGTCTTTCCTGTCCAATCAAACGGAGATTGCCAGGCGGATTTTAAGTCGTTGATTTGTGCGGTAAAAAGATTGCCGAATTGAATTTGATTTTCGTTTGTTACGTAACCGATTTTTTTTTATAGATTGTCCTGCGAAAATTGCCTCGAATTTTTCAACGTTGCCTGAATCGATTTCTGCAATAAAACGACTATTTGACTCACTGAAAAGTATCACCTCGTCCATATCTCCTTCTAATCTTGCCCCCAAACCTCCGCCAAAACACATCTCCGCAACCGCAACCGCTAAACCGCCTTCACTCAAATCATGCAAACTCAAAATCAACCCCTCGCCAATTGCTGCATTTAACGTCTCATAAAGCCGCTTGGCAACAACAACATCCAACGACGGAACAATACCGCCGCGAACTCCGCGCAGCATCGAAAAATGAGAACCGCCAAATTCATTTTTCGTCTCGCCAACCAAATACAAAACACTGCCGCTCCGCTTTAAGTCCATCGTAACACAATTAGAAATATCATCAATTTGTCCCATCGCCGAAATCAATAACGTTGGCGGAATCACTATCGAATCCTTGCCCAACACACGAAACTCATTGTTCAAACTGTCCTTGCCGCTAACAAACGGGACACCAAAACCAACCGATACATCATAACAAGCTATCGCCGCCTCAACTAAACTTCCAAGCGTTTCCGCCTTATCCGTATTGCCCCAACAGAAATTGTCAAGAATCACAATAGTCCGCAAATCCGCACCAACCGATACCGCATTGCGTATCGCCTCGTCAATTCCCGACGCCGCCATGCGGTAAATATCAATGTCGCCATAATACGGATTCATTCCACAAGAAATCACTAACCCGCGCCGCGAATCAAGACACGGACGAATAACCGCCGCATCACTCGGCGAATCATTATTCAAACCAACAAGCGGTTTGATCACACTGCCGCCTTGAACTTCGTGATCATATTGGCGAATTATCCAATGTTTACTCGCAACATTCAACGATCCCAAAATCCCCTTCAAATCACTCAAATAAGACCCGCCAACTTTAACATCAACACGTTTGTTTGACGTGATATTTTCCGCCGCATTATTTTTCGTTACAGAAATGTGTAGATCATTTTTGCCGGATTTTTCTAGTTGCGTGTAATTTGGCTGCGTGTAAATTGCCTCACGAATTACCGGCGGTCGCCCATTGTGCAAAAATTTCATATCAATTTTCGCAACCACATTACCATGAAATTTCAAAACCAAATTGCCTGTTGGTTCAAACTTGCCCAAAATCGCTGCTTCAACATCTTCCGATTCGCAAAGAGCTTTTAACTCTTCCCATTTTTCAGGCGGTACGGCAAAAATCATTCGCTCTTGCGATTCCGAAATCCAAATCTCCGTGTAACTCAATCCCTCATACTTTAAAGGCGCATTCGACAACTCAACTTCCGCACCTATTTTTTCGCCCATTTCACCAATCGCACTTGAAAATCCTCCCGCCCCGCAATCCGTAACAGCATTGTACAAACCGCGATCCCGCGCCGCCAACATCACATCCAAAACCATCTTTTCAGTTATTGCATTACCGATTTGTACTGCGCCGCCTGAAATTGATTCGCTTTCGCTTGTCAGTTCTGCGCTGCTGAAAGTTGCGCCGTGTATACCGTCGCGACCGGTGCGTCCCCCAATGACAACAATTAAATCTGTAGGTTGCGGTGATTTGAAAGATTTATTTTTTGGCAAAATTCCTATGTTGCCGCAAAAAACAAGCGGATTACCAAGATAACGTTTGTCAAAATAAACCGCACCATTGACCGTAGGAATTCCCATCCGATTACCGTAATCACGCACACCCGCAACAACACCTTTCATTATCCGGCGCGGATGCAATAAACCCGCTGGAATTTCATCCAACGGAATATCCGGCGGCGCAAAACAAAAAACATCCGTACTCGCAATCGGCTTAGCACCAAGACCCGTCCCCATCGGATCGCGAATCACTCCGCCAAGTCCAGTATTCGCACCGCCATAAGGTTCCAACGCCGACGGATGATTGTGAGTCTCTACCTTGAAACAGACATTATAACCGTCATCAAACGTAACTATTCCGGCATTGTCCGAAAAAACACTAACACAACGTTTCGCAACTTCAGAATTTTCTGCAATTAATTTTTGCGTCGCTGCAAAAATAGTTTCTTTTAACATGTTGTCGAATATTCGTAACGATAATGTTCCATCAGAATTCTGACGAGTATAACGAATACGTCCGGCAAGTGTTTTATGAGAACAATGTTCACTCCACGTTTGAGCAATCGTTTCAAGTTCAATATCCGTCGGATCACGATTTAACTTTTCAAACTCAGACCTTATTGTTTGCATTTCAGCAAGAGAAAGATAGAGTTGACCGTTGCGGCTGGCGGCAACAAGCTCACCATCTTCCATGTTTCGGATGGGAATTGTTGTCAGATTAAATTTGTATTGCGAGCCGAATTGCAGACGGTCAAAAGGAATTTCGCCAAATACAGTTTGCTCAACAGCATCGTTTGCAAGTAATTTTGCAACAAGCGATTTTGCGTTTGTATCATTGAGACCGTTGATTTGGTACTTCCTAAAAGTACGCACAGCATACGGGGTAATTCCCCAATCAGTCATAACTCGCTTAACATTTTCCGCAACCGTATCAGTTACTCCAGATTTGGGCAACACATAAATTGAATTTTGGTCAGTTGAGTTTAAATCTGCGGCTTGATTTAAGTTTGGAATTTGGATTTTGCGTATATTTGTTTTCTCAACAATTTTGTCCGCAAGCAAATTCTCCGCAAGAATTTTGAGTTGGTTTTCGCTGCAATCACCTTCGATCAAATAACCGTACGAAGTACTGATTTGCAAGTCGTTTTTGAAACCGAGATCAATTGCGTCGTGAGTGATTTCAATACCGCGTATGTCCGGTTGATTATCCGCCGGAAGAATATCTATTTCCCAAAGCATAAAAATTATTTTTGTTACAGTTCAAAAAACTTGTTTTGTGTTAAATTCGTCAACAGGCTGCAAGCCCAACATAAGTAGCGTAGGACATTCGCCATACGAAAATTGTATAAATTTTGTAACCATTTAGCTGAGCATTTTAAAACGCGGAAAGACGCAAAAAAATATCCGGGTCTTTCCGCGAAACTTCCGCGTTTTCCGCGTTAAAAAATAATTACCCAATAACACGACAACGAGGCGGCTGGATAGCTACAAAATTTTAGCCCCTAAAGTACCAGTACTTTCTAGGTGTATCTATGGCATTTATCATCAAAAATATACGGCATATTTCTGTTTTAAGTACATTTTAACTATTCAGCAGCACTGAAAATTTGTAATATTTCAGTCGAATTTGCGTTGTTCTTTTTTCACCCAACCTCATTAAAAAGTCAAAATGAGGTAATGAGGTTTGTTTGGGGTAAAATCTTTTTGCGACTGAGTTTTTTTGGGCAATTGTTTTGTTTGGAAAATTAGGTTGAAAATGAGATTTGGTCAAATGACATTAGACCTTTTCTCTAACCTAAAAATACATCAACACAACAAAAAAACTACAACAAAAAACCGCCTTTAACTCCTCCGAGACCACCCCTAACCCCTCCTTCGGAGGGGTCAGGGGTGGTCTCCTACAGGTTAGCGAAAAGGTCTAATTACAACTGAATAACAGGATAATCAAGATAACCATGATTTTATTTTATCCTGTATCCCATCAAAAAACAAAAAACGATGTAACTGAATAGTCGAATTTTTATTTCACCGCAACAGAATTTGATTTGAATGCTTTTGACAGCGAGATTAATGCAACAACAAGTATTAAAATTGTGGCTCCGGTATTATACCAATTGACAACATCGACACCGATTCCATAACAACCGCATTGCACAACCAAGCCGGACAGCAATACCATTACTCTTGCATACACAGATACCGCAAGCAAGACTGAAGTAAATAACCACGCTGTTAATTTTAGGCGGCATGAAATTAGAAGCATCCCTAATGTTATTTCTAACCATGGGACAACTAATGCAGCAATATAACCTTGAAAAGGTGATGTAATCTCGTAACCGTAAACTATTGCGAGAAAATTATATGGTAGAAATATTTTTTGAAATCCGCTGTTCAAAAAAATAATACCTACCGCCCATGATGTAACTATACCAACAAACCACTTAATTTTTTCTGAAGAAGAAAACACAAGAGGCTTATTTTCATCGGCAACTTTGTTATTATTGTTTGTCATTTTGTAATCGCTCCTTATTCCATTTTTCCCAACCCCATTCGTAACGGTAAAGTTTTTTGTAACCTAAATTCTGAACACGGCGAAATACTCTTTCCGCACCGGCGCATGCGTATGGTTCATACACTACTATAACTTTGCTGTCTGTAGAGATCGATTGCAATATTCGTTTTGTTTCTTTATTAGGCATTTGTACCGGAATGTTAATCGAACCTTCAATATGTCCTGCGCTAAATTGACTAGGCAATCTGACATCAATAATACAACTCTTATTGTCTTTAATCATGGATTCAACTCGTTTGGTAGAAACTCGTGGTAAAAAAGTTAAATAATTATCCTTTTCTATTTTGGATATTGACTCGCGGTTAGGAAGAAAACCATGATGGCTAAATAACAACACATACATTCCAAAACACACAAAACCTATTAAAAAAATAATTACACTCTCAATAATTACTTTGGGAACAACAAACTGTAAAATTTTAGGATAGCGGACAGGTTTTTTTATCACCGAAAGTAGTAAAATTGGGAGCGCAAACAGAACGAATATAAAGAATCGCTCGCACCAGATATAAATAAGGGACTTTGTTTCACTTTGTACACTATCAAAAATCACAAGTGCTACTCCATCCCAGCGAGCCGCAATGTCATCTAAACTAATAGCTTTTGGAATAACGTTATTGTCAAAAATCTCAAGTATATTAACGTTGTTACCATTCACTCCGGTACAAAGCATCCAGTGATCATACCTATTGGAACCTGCAACAGAAGCTACATGCAAAATAGAACAACCAGATATACTTTTCAAAGACGAAGTAGTTAGTTTGGTAAATAGGCGATTTCGTAAACCAAATTTTGCACAAAGATTTTGTAAATCAATAACCGAACTGCCGGTGCGTTTACTTATGTAGTCGGGTTGTATAACTTCTTTGATGTCAATTTCTTTACCAAATCCCTTTGCGGCAAGATAAACTGCATGAACACCACAATAAGGTGTAAAAATACGATTATTTAATGCGGCATAAGCATCGCCGGACAATTCTGTTGTAGATTGTGTTTTTGAATTTTGGGAAGTATTTATTTGCGATTCTTCACAGTAACAAAAATCTGACAACCTAAAACAGAATAATAAAACAGCCAACAACAGGCATACACAAACAACACGCTTTAAAGTTGGACAAACTCTAAGCACAAACGGCAACTTTCTAAAATACAAGCCTGTTACCAAAATTACAAAC
>JAITDV010000041.1 GCA_031282385.1 Planctomycetaceae bacterium
GTTAGCGAAAAGGTCTATTATCAAATTAATTGACAAGGAGCCCCATTCAGATGCTCAAACGAACTCGCCGCGAACAAGTTGGCTACCATTAAAACAACAAAAAGACTTTTTCAGGGACAACTATTTATCTGAAATTTTGCTTCAACATTTTTGTATTGCCGTTTGATTTATTCTAATTTTTTTACGGCAGTTTCGGCATTTTTTTCTATTATTTGCAAAGACATTAAATGATATTCAGCGATTTTGTTGGCATACCAATCGTTTTGTTTTTGTGTTTTCACGATTGAGTTACCGATGCGTTCAATTATAATGTTGTATCCTTCTAAAACTCTTGTAACCGCAGTGATCTGATCTTCCATCAACTTGATTCGATTCTGCTCCGTTTGAATTGCGAAATTGACATCATTTTTTTCGTTGTCCATTTGTGAAATTGTTGTTTTCAGTTCGGCAATATTTTTATTCAGTAATTTTTTCTTGTTGTTCAATTTAACATATCTCAAATACTCCGCCGTCAAAACAACATCAAAATCGACTAACCCTCTATCTTTGTTCGTCAAATTTGCCCGCAGCTCCAAGGGTACGATCAACTCCAGATCGTCATTTTTTATCCGGTCAAAAACGTCATAATAACGATCACGCGGTATTGATGAATAAATTGCCCACTGCGACTGCATTCCGTGCTTGATTAAATTAACCTCATTTTCACTAAATTCTGTTGCAGACTTTAACATTACAACATAATTTTTATCAACCTTACTCGGTGCGCCGTTAATTGTAAATCGTCCAAGAAAAACACCTCCACCTTTACCATCTTTGCCATCGTCAAAAACATAAAAAACACCGCCCAACTTGTCCGGCGGAATCACAACTTCATTATCATCCCAATCAACCGGACTACTAATTATCACCGAAACTTCAACAAGATGTATTGGTTGAAGTTTATCTTCCGGTGTTGAAGGATTGCCTTCACCCAACTGCCTTGCTGTTACCAAGACATTGTCAACACTAAGCTCGCGAGGTTTACAACCAAACCACGCATTACCGCGATCCGCCACCATAACATCCAATCTGTTCCGAAGCTCGCCTAACCTCATCTCACTAAATTCCCGAAACAAATCATGTGCCTTGTTCGGATCAGAACCGTCAAGTACAGATTGTAATTTGGTTTTGTTCGTATCTATTTGTTTCTGCAATTTCTGAATACTCGTATCCCACTCCCGACGAATCGCTAATGCCTTACTGCCGTAAATCCACGTAAAGAACGCAAGAAAAATAATCAATACAACAAAAACTGTATTCCAAATTTTCATAACAACCTCAAATTTAAATTATCCAACTTAAAAAACCAAATTTTATCCGCAAAATTTATCTATAACACAAACCCTAACTATAAACAATATTGCCAACTCTCTACTTACATTTCGGCATTAACAATATGAGCCGATTTTTTGTTAAAATTAAGATACATTATATGCTGCTATATTTCAAAAAAACAAACATATTCAAAATAATCGATAAAGTCGTTACAGATTAACACCGATATTCTAAACATAAAAACACAGCTATACTGTTCGTACTATTGAATTGCTTGAATCAAGAGCGTAAAAGCTGCTTTCCACTAGGTAAACAGGCAAAAGTAAACGAAAGTTAAAGTGTGAACAGTTTAAAATTCGTCAGTGCCGATTTGCAATCTCAATTCTATTCGTCTGTAAAACCGTATTGTTTTTGAAATAACGTTGTGTAAGTGTCGCAAAATCAGGATGGCGGGACAAAACAAAACTTACACATATTGTCGGCATATTTTTCGGAAAAAAACAAATATAACTCGCGTAGTTATAAACTTTGACATTTTTTGTTGCCGTGTTGACTCTTGGTAGAAATCGGGTTGGTGAATTTGGGCTAACGTATTTTGATCAAATGAGGTAAATTATGTTGCGCAAAATTTATTTTACAATAATGAAAAAAGAGATAAATGATGCAGAAGTGAATAAAATTATCACAACACGCCCCAGAAACAAAAACAAAATAAATGCCAAACGACTAACTGACGGAATTTCTTTTTTTTGTCTTCTGGTAATTTTATTATTTATTGCCGGATGTAGTACGATTTCCAGATGTGAACCTTGTGCGCCTGTTGCGGGCAATTCGGGTTGGAGTACGTCGGAAGCGAAGATTAGTTTGTTAGGCAAAATCTATGGCAACAAAAAACAAAACTCGAATACAACATCAAACAATTCAGCCTCTACAAAATATAACACACAAAAAAATAAATCCGGCTCAATGTCTTATCTCACAATACCACCGCCGCCCGAATCGCCGGAATAATGAATTATTTTGACAAACAAAATTTTATCCGCAACAAAAGAAACAATATTTAAACCGTTCACACCTTGAATTTCCTTCACCGCCGCCTGCTTACCTATCGGAAAGCGGGCTTACGCTCTTGAGTCACGCAATTTATAGTACGCGCAGTATATGAGCTATGCTGTTGCTATTGATTCTCTTTTGATGTATGTTTATCACTGCGGTGATTGAGAATGATGAAAACAATTTTTAGAGTTGGCTTAAAATTTACAGAATTTAAACTTTTCACACTTTAAGTTTCGTTTACCTCCGCCTGCTTACCTATCGGAAAGCAGGCTTTAACGCTCTTGAGTTACGCAATTTATAGTACGAACAGTATAGCAGGTTATGATGTTTTATGAAATGTCAAAAATGCAATAAACCGGCAATGTTTCATATTACTGAGCTTACAGGTGATAAACCTGTAGAGCATCATTTTTGTGAACAACACGCACGGGAATATCTCAACGAGTCGCAAAATTCTGATATACCGCCTTCGGACGAATTGGCGACAGTACTTGCAGGCAGTCAGTTGAAAAAAAATTCGATGACAAAATTGGCTGCCGAACTACAGGCAATAGACCAACAAGTTTGTCCGGTTTGCGGAATAAGTTTTTATGATTTTCGCAATCGCGGACGATTAGGTTGTGCCAATGATTACGACTGTTTTGCTAAACAACTTGAACCGTTGATCGCGAATATTCACGGAGCAACAACTCACGTCGGAAAAATACCTATTGAGTCAAATTTGCAATTGGATAGCAGTACGCAATTGATAAAATTAAGACGTGATCTTGATATTGCAATAAGTGAAGAAAATTACGAACAAGCATCGAAGATTAGAGACGAAATCAAGAAATTCGAAAATTTGTAAACAGGACGAAATAATTTGCCAAATTTTACACACACAACTGAGTAGTTATGTTTTATTTATAGTTTTCATTCCAAATATCGTTTATCCATTTTGCGGGTTTTGCAGCTCTTAATCCGTAGCGACCAACCCAACCGTTTATAACATTGTCGGGATTTGGGTTTCCATGAAATATTAAAATTTTGCAACCGTCCGGTTTTCGCGGCGGAAGAAAATGACACAAAGGAAAAGGTTGTAAACAATGTCTTTTAAAACTACGACACCATTTTGCGTCCCAATATTCTAAAATTCCTTTTTGATGTATTGCGTGCGATAGGTATGCTTGTTCATTTCGGTATGTGTTGCGTATTTGTTCGTCGTTGGCTAAAAAGTTATCTAGTACATCTTGATGGCATCCGATTTCAAATCTGAATACAGACGAGTTGCCGATTATTTTATCTTTGAATCCCCATTCATGTACTATCAAAAATTTACCCGCGCAATCAAAAAAAGGCTGCAAATCTTCCAAAATCAAAACATCTAAATCCAAAAATAATCCGGTTCCTTTTATGTCATTGCCGAGTTGATTTCCGAGAATAGTTAGTTTTCGCCATCCGCGTTCGGGCAATTTTTTATCGAGTTGCATTTCGGGCAAAGGTCGGATTTCGACAGACGAATCTATACCGGTTTTATCGTCGGTGAAACAAATGAATCTATAAGGTTGTTTCAAATTATGCCGTACCATTGACGCAAGTGTATTGACATATCGGCTGGAAAACTTTGTCCCCCATTTCATGCAAATAATATTTTTGTCCATAACTCAATTAATCGTTACAAAAATTATGTAATTATTCCATAAATGACTGGCGGAATTGTAACAAATCGCAATAACACTTTGCCCCCGGTTTCCACAACAGTTTTCTGTCAAGTATCAATTTCCATACCAGCCATTACACAGTATTTCATTCTTGCTTACCGTAACGAAATAGTTTTAAACTATTCACACTTTTTAATTTCGTTTGCCGCTGCCTACTTACCTAGCGGAAAGAAGCTTTAAAATCTTGAGTCACACAATTTGATAGTACGAGCAGTATAGAAGCCGCCAAAGGCGGGAAATATATCTTATAAAAATTAAATATCAACCCATACACTAATGAATGTAATTTAGAAATTCCGCGATGAGTATATTATTGGCGTGTTGGCGAAAATTTTTATGAGTTACACCCCCCTTATGTTATTTTGCGAAAAACTGTGTACAATCATAGCCCTTGTTGTTCGATTCGTTTATGGAGATGAGTTGTTGTTGGTTTCGACAATTTTTATGAGAATTGATTTTGATACCGGATTGTTCAACAATTTAAACTTGTTCACACTTGAAATTTCAATAACATTCGCAGCTTCACTTATTCAGAAAACTTTAAACTGTTCACACATTAGATTTACTTTGCCTTCGTTTGCTTACCCATCGGAAAGCAGGCTTTTACGCTCCTGAGTTACACAATTTATAGTACGAACAGTGTACTTTGGCGTTTTGTCATCTTGAATTTCGGTGTGTGTTCAATATAGTAACCTTTCGTACAATAATTGTACGTTTGGTATAACCTTCAACAATTTCACCTCCAAATAATAATTAGGAGTTTTCACTTGAGTATCTGTAAAAATTCAAAAACCGGCATTTGTACATGTGCCGTAATCTGTATAGTTCTCTTGCGGATCGTTATTGGTTGGCATTACTTCTACGAAGGAATACACAAATTTGATCCCGCTGCGGAATTTTCGTCGAAAGGTTTTTTAGGAATAGCCAAAGGTCCGGCAGCAGAGTTATTCTACTGGATGTTGCCCGACATTAACGGTACACAACGATTGGCAATCGCAGAAATCGAACTCGAATCCAAAACCGTAAAAGACGGTAAAGAAATTACTAAAACGGAGAAACGTAAAACATTCCATGTTTACGAAAAGGCTTGGACTATTTACTACCAGAAGTTTCTCAAAAAGTATGGGTTGGATAGCGTCGAAGCCAAAAAACCGGAGAACAAAAAACCAGATGACAAAAAATCCAACGAAACACCACCCGACGCTGCACAAATAAAATCTAACCAAAAATATGAAGTTGAAGCGATTTTCAATCGTTATCTCGATTCACTCCGAACCGGCGCTGAATCACAAGAAAAAGAAATTATCGCTTCACAGGCAAGTCTCAAACGATACAAAGAAAAAATTAAATCAACCCCAAACGATACCGCATTTGAGAAAAAACGGCGTTGGGACGAAATGATGAAATATCGAGCCGAAGCGGAAATATGGATTCGCACACTCGATAATCTCAGTAATGCCCTTCAAGCCGATCTAGTCCGCGTAGTTGATCCGCAACTCGTTGGCGAAAAAGGAAACATCATAACCGATCCCGAAAAAGCATGGATTCCAAATCCAATTGCCGCCTCACAAATGAAATTGCTTGATCTCGCAGTGATGATTGGATTATCGGCAATTGGTATTTGTCTGATACTTGGATTTTGCACACGGCTTGCATCGTTAGGCGGAATTGCGTTTTTGGTGTGTGTTATTTTGACAACATGGCCTGTTCCGGGTTATTATCCGCCGTTACCGTCAGCAGTTGGTAACTTTTTATTTATCAGCAAGGACGGAGTTGAATTAGTTGGGCTTCTGGTTTTGGCAGTTGTTGGAGCCGGTCGTTGGGGCGGACTTGATTTCTACGTTTGGAACTGTTTCGGCAAAAAAATTATTGGTAAAAGATTCACGGGTTGCTGTTGCAGTAAAACAAAAAAAGAAATAAGTTAATATAAATTTTCGTAACGATTATTGCCGGACAAAATAAATATATTGACGATTTAAACTGCATACTTAAAAATTCTATAACTTACACGGAATTAATATTATTTAAACTGTTCACACTTTAATTTCCTTCACCGCCGCCTGATTACCTAATCGGAAGCAGGCTTTTGTGCTCTTGAGCCATGCAATTTGTACGAACAGTTTATCGTGAAATTAATTTTCCGTAGGTAAGTTGACGTAGGTTACCGAGAATCAAAGTATAAACAGTTTGAAGAGAGTTCGAGACATTTTGATTATAGTTAATCTTTTTTGTCTGGATTTAATCAAGTTAAACTGAACGTTTCGTATCGTGTGTTGCCGGATAATTGAGATACGCCAGCAACACGGAATAACTGAATATTAAAATTTAAGAATATTAAAATTTAAACTGTTCACACCTTAAAATTCGGTAACCAATGGGGTTTACCAATATCAGAAAGCAACTTTCATGCTTTTGTGTTGCTAAATTATAAGAGTATTCGGTGTGGATGAAAAACATTTTTACAAATACAAAATAACATGGCAGATAAATCAGAAAATAAAACCAGCACGGACGCCAATGTGTTGGAAGAATTGTCACGGCGTGAGTTTATTGTTGGCAGTGCGGTTGCGGTTGGGGTTCCGGCAATTAGTGCTGGTGCGTTTTACTGCGCGTATAAAATGACCGGCAAACATCCGATTCGTGTTGGAGTTGTCGGAACGGGCGACGAAGGTCAGGTGTTGATCGGCGCAATCAATCCGGAGTACATAGAGATCAAATCAATTGCGGATATTCGACCGTACAATCAGTATCGTGCATTTTACGGAGATTGTTATTCGCCGACAGTTATCAAAGTGCGACCTGGTTTGAACAATGTTTATGGTTGGCATAGTGAATCTGAAGCAAGAAAACATATCAAAGTTTACACGGATTATCGCGATTTGATCAAGAACGCTAAAGCAGATGGAATAGAAGCGGTTATTATTGGATTGCCGTTACATTTGCATCATGCAGCAGCGGTTTGCGCGATGAAAGCGGGGTTGCATGTATTGACAGAAAAACTGATGGGACACAGTGTTGCAAAATGTAAAGAAATGGCTCGTGTTGCCTATGAAACTAAAAAACATCTGGCAACAGGACATCAACGGCATTACAACATCTTATATCAGGAAGCTGTTGATACGATACGTCGTGGTTTGATCGGTAACATACATTACATCAAAGCGCAATGGCATCGCAATAATGCACCTGGTAATGATAGTTGGCAGATGCCAATGCCGACGGATATTAAGCTAACAGATTCGTTGGCGCAGAAACTTAACAACGACCTTAAATCTTGGACGGATCGTTTGAACAAAGCGCGTGGAGTTGAAATTGATGAGTGGTCAAAAAAGGTTGCTCAAAAGAAGGCACAAATTGCAGACTATGTACTTGCAAAGGGAGGTAAGTACGTAGATCAAGAAATTAGTACGGCGGCGAGTTATGGTTATGAAGACGGCAAGTTTGAAGGCGGCGGTGAAGTTTATGAACGCCCTGCTGCAGAAGAGCTTTTGCGTTGGCGGCTCTGGCGTCGGACTGGCGGTGGTTTAATGGTAGAATTGGGATCGCATCAACTTGATGCGGCAAGTATATTTCTTGCGGCGAATAATGATTTGTATCTTGACCAGACCAATAGTTCCAAACCGCGTGGTGGAAAAGTACATCCTCTCAAAGTTCATGTGTCTGCAAACAGAAATCTGTTCCAACTTGATCGTGAAGCAAATGATCATATTACAACGTTGGTAGAATTTCCGGCGCCGGATTATGATCCGAGTACGCGGGCAGGCGAAAAACGTAAAATTTGTGTTCAGTATTCGACAGTCAATGGTAATGGATTCGGAGGTTATGGCGAGGTTGTTTATGGTACGGAAGGGACATTGATTTTGACATCGGAGAATGAGTCGGAGATATTTCGTGCAGGTGATTCCGGTGGCAGTAAAGTCGCAGCTAAAGTTGATGCCGCACTTGACACGCAATCAAGCGGTCCGGCGCAAACAGCAGTTGGCGGAGCGGCGAAAGCAGAAGTAAGCCGCGGATACAGAGAGGAATTAGAACATTGGGCTTGGTGTATTCGGGTCAATCCTGATTGTAAAGATGAGAAATTGCAACCGCGTTGTACGCCTAAAATTGCACTTGGTGATTCTGTTATTGCGTTGGTTACCAATATTGCTTCGGACGCGGGCAAAAGTGTTACTTTTAACGAAGCATGGTTTGACCCGTTGAGTGATGCGACGCCGGAAGTCGAAGTTGCTCAAGATAACACCGCTGGTATAAATATGCAAAGACCGGAATATACGTTGTGAGAGATTGCAAGTTGATAAAATATTTTAAATTGTTCACACTTTAATTTCCTTTGCCGCCGCCTGCTTACCTACCGGAAAGCAGGCTTTTACGCTCTTGGGTTGCACAATTTATAGAACGAACAGTAGAGTCGAACATATCAGATTCCGAAAATTTATCGATGCCCGATGACAAAAGTGGTTTACGGGTTCTTCCAAAAATATACAACCATGATGAATTTTGTAAAGTTTTTTTCCTTGAATTGCCTTTTGCGCGAGTGATTTTGAGTTATATTTTAAGTGTTGCAATATTGCGGGAGATTGATCTTAACCGTCTCGAATTGGTCAATACGACATTTGTAACAATTTTTTTGCGAGTAATTTATCGAGTTGCCCACAAGAGTAGTAATATCTACATTTACATATTGTTGGATTTTAAGTCAGACAACCGTCGCAGTACAATTGCCCAGTTATACGATTATTCTCACAATTTGTGGACACGACCAATTGATACCAATCAAAAAAGTAATAACGAATTAACAGATGAAAAATTAAATTACCCGAATCCGGCTCAATTACAACGGCACAAACGTATGCCGTTTCCTTGCGTTATTTATTTGATATTTCATTGTGGTGAAAGCAAGATTACGGCTACGACAAATGTTGCAGATATTGTTGACTTACCTGCAAATTCGGAGTTACGAAAAAAAGTTATAAACTATGAGAGTGATGTTTATGATTTAAATGTCGTAACGGATGATAATTTGCCGAAAGAACCTTGTGCTTATTTGTTTTGTCGTACACTACAAATAGCCCGTAGTGAAAAAGTAAATGAGGAAGCGTTTACTTTATTAGACCTTTTCGATAACCTGTAGGAAACCACCCTTGACCCTTCCGAAGGAGGGGAATTATTCGCCTCTCTCGGAGGCGTCTTCTTATTCCCCTCCTTCGGAGGGGTTAGGGGTGGTCTCGGAGGAGTTAAAGGCGGTTTTTCGTTGTAGGTTTTTTGTTGCGTTGATGTATTTTTAGGTTAG
>JAITDV010000609.1 GCA_031282385.1 Planctomycetaceae bacterium
GTGAATTTATCAAGTCTTTTGACTCATTGCTGGATGCACAGCTTGGTGCTATCAACAAAACGAAACATGCGTATCTTTTATACGACTATCCTGTTGAAACCATGAGTGTTGCGCGGAGGAAAATGGAAAATAAATCTTTTGTTGAACGTTTTGAATTGTTTATTAATGGGCTGGAAATTGGACATGGTTTTACTGATTCCCTTGATGCCGATGATGTCGAAAAACGAATGAATAGGCTCGGCTGGCGAGATGACGTATTGCTTGCTCAATTGCGCGCCGGAAAACTGCCGGCAAGCGGAGGCTTCGGCATTGGTATTGAACGGCTGGTTCAGGTGTCTCTGGGCATACAATCTACCAAAGATATGGTAGTACCGCAAGTATTGGAGGTATAGAAAATGATGATCAAAGTTCCTGCAAAACTGGTTGCTGGTGACCAAGTTGAAGTTTTGGTTTTAAGCGCTCCTGACGCGTTCTATAACCGTGAACAGTTTGACAAAGGAATAGCGTATTTAAAAGGTATTGGTTTTGAGGTGAAGTATCGCGAAAATGCGCTTGGTGTTCATGAATATCTGGTAGCACCTGCAAAAGAACAGGCTGCATGGATTATGGATGCCTTCAAAAATTCTGAAACTAAAGGCATTTTTCTCGCAAACGGCGGCAGTAATCTTAATCGTGTCATTCAATACCTTGATTTTGAAACAATCAAGAACAATCCCAAAATCATTATGGGAATGTCAAATATGAGCATTCTCCTCAACGCGATAACGACAAAATGCAGTCTTGTAACATATTATGGCCCTGCGGTTATTTTTAATCTCGGAAATCCTGATGGACTTGATCCATATACAGAAAGATCCTTCATTAATACGGTTTTAAATACTGATAGCAAGGCAGTCTTTGAGCCATTCTCGCAATGGCAATGCCTAAAACCGGGAGTGGCTTCGGGTGAGATTGTTGGTGGAAACTTAACGACCATAGAGTCTTTGATTGGTACACCGTATGAACCGCGTTGGGATGGGGCGATACTATTCTGGGAAGATTGCTTTATGCAAATCCACTCGGTTGATATGGTGTTGTCGCATTTTGAACTTGCAGGTATTTTCAAAAAAATCAGCGGTATGATAATTGGGCGACCTCTGGAAATTGCCGAAACGGAGGATAATCCAATAGATTTAACATTTGAGCAATTTGTTCAGGAATATTTTTCCGATATCACTATTCCTGTAATGTATAATGTAGATTTTGGTCACAACGATGAGAAACAGGTCATTCCTATTGGGAAACGTGTCGAGATTAATACAAAGGAATTGACAATACGGGAAATTTAATGGATAAAATACCTCAGTTGCGCGTTCTTGCTACCTCTTTTTGCGGGCGACATTGTATGTATTGCCGTCCTACAGGAGAGGGGATTGGTAATTCTAATCATAAATACAATAATATTGAACACATAAACAAGATAGTAACCATTTATAAAAAATATGGTGGGCAAGAAGTAAAACTGACAGGTGGCGACCCCGTTTTCTGGAATGATATTATTGAGTGCGTGAAACAATTGAAGAATAAAGTTGGTATCACAAAGGTTGAAATAATAACTCGTAGTCCAGAGATTCTCAATAAAATTGACGGATTAATAGCCGCCGGGTTAGATGTTTTAGACTTTAGCGTGGATACTCTTGACAGTGAGAAATACTCTAAAATAGTTGGTGGTGATGATTTTTCGTCATACATAGACGCTATTCGGCATTGTGCGAGTATTATTGATTGCAAAGTTAATTCTGTTATAATGAAAAACATTACGGACAATGAAGTTAAGTCATTGATTTCTTTTTGTGAATCAAGCGGCATTAAACAACTAAAATTCCTTGATGTTATAGATGATTTAGAGTCATCTAATACGCAAATTCGGGATTTATATAGCTCGTTGTCTTTTATTGCGGAAGAAATGGAAAAAATATCAATAAAGGAAGATGTCGTTTGTCAAGGCGGATTAGGACACCCCATGAACCTATATATTCTGCCGTCAGGATTAACAGTTCTGCTAAAAAATGCTGAAAATGGCGCGTGGTATAACAGCCGATGTAAAGACTGCTCCTATTATATGTGCCATGACGCATTAATGGCGCTCCGCTTTTCAACTGATAATACGTTACAATTTTGTCTGAATGGTAAGTATCGAGTTGATTTAAATGGATTGACAGACGACAAGATTGAGATTGAATTTAATAAAGCTATGCATTTTTTTGACGATGCTTATTTTATAAGCAATGGTCCAAAAGGGAAAAGCAGATGAATACAACAATCCTTGTTTATCCACGCATAGTGTTTGAAGACAATTATCCTTGCAGTTGGATTCCATACTCATTATTAGCATTGGTCGGAAATATGCCACAAGATATCAATGTTGTTATTTTTGACCAAAACAGAAAAGACGAAGATGAATTTACATTGCTTATAGAAAAATATAAAGAATCGCTTTTATGTGTTGGTTTCAGTATTATGACCGGCGGTGGTCAAATAAAGAATGCATTACAATTGGCAACAATACTCAAGGCAATAAAACCAGATGTAAAGATAGTGTTCGGTGGACCTCACGTCAATGTCTTGCCACAAGAAACACTCAATAACAACCTCATTG
>JAITDV010000179.1 GCA_031282385.1 Planctomycetaceae bacterium
GTAACGGTTTGTCTTTGTTTTCGATACAATATCTGTCTAGCCGCGAAAAGACGCGATGTTTTATACCGGATCGTTTGCCGAGTGAAGAACCGCGATTGTTGTCGTCAGCACGAATAGCATCAAGCGCCTTACTCAATAACTCGTGATGGTTTTCCAGTTTTTCCAACGGCTCCGTATCAGGATCACAAGCAACCTCACGCAATATCTCAATAGGTGATTGTGTAACAATATTCTCTTCACGGTCAATCCATGTAAGAATATTGTCATCGTTCATTGTTTTGGTATAAACAATAACTCCGTCTTGAGGATAAGATGTAATATTTTGTTTTGCAGAGTAGATAACGTTCGGTAATTCAGGAATGGTTTTACTCAATTCCGGTTGCGCTTTAATCGCTTCTTCCCAGATTTTTAACGCTTGAGAACCAAGATCAACTTCCGTGTCTTCATCGCCGGCATTGAACAATCCGGATTTTTCGTTATACAAATCAGCAATGTTGATCGGATCACCGTCAAAAAATGTTTCATCACTGCCAAGCAGATCGGCATTTTCTTTGATTCTCCGCCTTAATCGTTCACGCAACGCAATAATTTTTTCAATTCCGTCTTCCGGCAAAAAGGAATAACAAAAAATCTCTTTCGCTTTTTGACCAATACGGTCAACACGTCCGGCACGCTGAATCAAACGAATAATTGCCCAAGGTAAATCGTAATTGACAATAATATGAGCATCTTGCAAGTTTTGTCCTTCACTCAACACATCAGTCGAAATAAGAATTCGTAATTCCGAATTTTCATTGACAACTTGATCATCATGCCTATTACTTTGCGGACTAAACCGAATTGCTTTTTGTGTCGGATTGTCATCGCCGCCGGTTACACTTTCAATATTTGTTACTCCTCGACGTTTTAATTGATCGGTCAAATAGAAAGCCGTATCCGCAAATTGCGTAAAAACCAACACCTTATCGTTGGGATGTTTTTGTGTCAACAAATCATAAAGAGCGTTGAGTTGCCGATCTCGCTCCGGATTCCACGTTTTGACGGCAACTAATATACGGATAATATTTCTACTATCTTTTTCAAGAGATTCCAATAATGTTTCGTTAAAAAATTCGCTGCGTACCCAATCAAAATGATGTTTATCTTTATCGCTTGAAAACAATTGATAAAGTTGTTCGGCTTTTTCAATATATTGTTTTTCTTGAGTAATAATGTTGAGATTATTTGTTTCATCACTGTCATTGTCCGTATCGTCCTCTTCTAAAAAATCATCGAGATTTTGTGCAATATTTTTTCCAATGGGAAGCGGCAAGTTGCTTTTGATCGCATGGATAAAAATATAGTTGCGCAAAACGTGTCGGGCAAGCGAGAGAAGAAACGAATATCCGCTACTTTCAAGTCGCTTAAATAACATCGTCCGGCAAAATCCCATCAAACGCTTTCCGGCGTGATTCAAATTTTGCAACAACCGATCCTCGTCGGGAGTCGGCTTAATCACCGGTTTTTCGCTTCGATAATTTTGCAATCCGTATCTCGGTAAATCAAGCCCCTTGATTAAGTCAATAACATGATCGGCATACAACGCGGCGTATTGATCGTTTGCATCTTTAGGGTCAAAAGGATATTCAACTTTTTTGGCAAGACGTTCCGGAAAATACGACGGCGTACCGTCGGCAAAAGAAAGATATTTTTGTCCGTTTTTCGGATCAGTTTTGGCGTAATATTTTTTGATAAAATTTCTGGTTCTCCTCACAAGATAAAGTTGCATGAGATTTTGCCAATCATCCGGCTCACTGCTTAACTCAAACGCTCTTAAACTTCGCGGTAAAATCTCCGTATGCTGTGCGTTAAACTGAACTTGTCCGCCGATTTTTTTAATGTATCTTTCAGGACTGATTCCCAAATCCTTGTCCTCAGGAATAAACAAACGTAACTGATTCGCAAGATCAATATAGGATTTATTGTAAGGTGTTGCGGAAAGTAAAATCACTTTACTTTCATTGCGATCAATATAATCTTTGATCGCCTTATAACGGCTTCCATTACTATTGCGTAAATTATGACTCTCGTCGATGATTAATGTACGATAACGCCGCTCGTCTTTCAAGTCAGATTGAACACGGCTTTGCGACATCACTTTTGCATGCAGTTGATATTGATAAACGTAACTTGTCCACATCGCCGTCAGATTTTTAGGACAAATAATCAATGTTTCATGCGAAAAATCTTCTTCAAATAATTTGGCAAGAGCCGTACCAACAATCGTTTTTCCAAGACCAACAACATCACCAATGACAACACCGCCGTGTTTGTGAAGATGTCGTGCCGCAACAGAAACAGCGGTTTGCTGAAAATCGAGTAATTTATTTTTGAAATTTTTCGGAATCGTAAAATCGGCAATTCCCATTCGGGCTTCATACGAAAGATGATAAGCAATTTTTACATAAATGTAATACGGCGGAATCAACCGATCACCCGCCCAAGAATGATCAATAATCTCAATGAGTTCTTCGGTAATATCAATTGACTTACTGTCATTCCAACGGTCATCAAACCATGTTGCCAATTTTCGTGCGGCATCTTGTTCCAATACATCAATATTGAGTTCACCTTGTTTCACAAGTCCGGCAAAGGTAAGATTACTGCTGCCCAAAAAACCAACAATAGGAACTCGTACATCGTCGCTGTATGCCAAATAAAGTTTAGCGTGTAACAGATATCGCAGATGAAGTTTGACGCATAACTTTTTGTCCTTCATTTGCCGACTTAATTGCCGAAGAGTTTTTTCATCCTGATTGGTCGGAATTCCAATGGTTAATTGATCGCGAAATTCCTGCGCAATCTGTTTTTTAAGCCGATTTGATTCGGCGTTATCAATAGTTCCTTCATCTTGACGATAATAATATTTACGTAAAATATCGGTTGGCTTTACCGACATGCCAATAAGAAGCCGGCAAATCCGGTGAATGTTGGCGTTTCTTTCTGTAACTTCATCACCGGGCAACTGATCAATTTTTTCAGCGATTTCATTCCAACCGCGTAAATTAAAATAACCAATACAACAATCAGCCCTTTTAGAAAGTTCTAAAGTTTTGCC
>JAITDV010000196.1 GCA_031282385.1 Planctomycetaceae bacterium
CTCTAACCTAAAAATACATCAACGCAACAAAAAACCTACAACGAAAAACCGCCTTTAACTCCTCCGAGACCACCCCTAACCCCTCCGAAGGAGGGGAATAAGAAGACGCCTCCGAGGGAAGCGAATTATTCCCTTCCTTCGGAGGGGTCAGGGGTGGTCTCCTACAGGTTAGCGAAAAAGTCTACTAATAAATCTATTGGGAACTCTAAAAACTCATTTTGTACACGAATTTTCACGAAAAATCACGAATTAATAAATTGTGCCAATTCGTGGATAAAATAAACTTATTGCCTAAATTTGTCAATCCTGAAAATTTTGATAATTCTGTAAAAAATAGGTTTTTAGAAGTTACCTATTAATCTTTGTCAGAATCTGTATTTTATTGAGAATCGTTTTCTTTATATTCGTACTCTGATCTTGGCTGTGATTTGAAATCTTCTTCTTTTTGAGCGTTTTCTTCTGCTTGTTGTATAATTGACACGGCTTGTTCCATTGAGATTTCGCCAATTTGTACCAAATCATCAGGTTCAATAATTGACAAATCATCAAACGACAAAAAGCCTTCTCCAACAAGCCTGTCAGCAATATCCGTCGTTACCCCATCAATCAACATGTAACCCTCAACAGCCTTTTCAAGCAACTCTTCAAGGTCTTCCCGCGTCATTATCTCAATATCCCAACCAACAAGCCGGCTTGCCAAACGAACATTTTGACCTTTACGTCCAATTGCAAGAGAACGATTGTCTTGCTTGACAAGTACAATTGCGCGTCCGAGCATTGAGCAAAGAATTACCTCTTCAACTTCTGCCGGTTTGAGCGCGTCTTGAATAAACAATTGTAAATCTGTACTCCAAGGAACCACATCAATCCGTTCATTATTTAGTTCATCAGTGACGCTTTTGATTCTGCTTCCCCGCATTCCAATACACGCGCCCACACAGTCAACTCTCTGATCACTACTGTAAACCGCAATTTTTGTACGATAACCAGGTTCACGCGATACGCCTTTGATTTCAATTATTGCGTCCTGAATTTCGGGTATTTCTTGTTCAAATAATTTTTGGACAAAACTCGGCTTAATTCTGCTCAACATAACATTGACACGGTTGCCGTTCTTAACTACATCTGTAACAACCGCACGAATCCGATCACCAATCCGAAAAGATTCACCAGGAATACGTTCATGTCTCGGCAAAATTGCAACTACTCCAGGCAAAGAAATTATAACATTGCTGCCTTCAATTTTATCAACAGAACCGCTTACGAGTTGGCTAATTTGAGAATAATTTTCGTCAAAAATCGCGTCGCGTTCTGCTTCGCGTATTTTTTGGATCATGACTTGTTTTGCGTTTTGTGCGCCTATTCTTTCGGCGAGTTCGTCAGTTGCAATCGGTTCGTTATTACAAGTACCAGTAATTTCGCCAGTTTCACGGTCAACACGAATTTTGACGTCGGCTTCATCTCCGTACTGACGCCGTGCTGCGGTAGCAATAGCCGCCTCAATTCCAACAAATACTATTTCTTTGGCGATTCTTTTATCTCGATGTATGGCATCGACGATTCGTAACACTTCACTGGGATTCATAATTTACTCCGGCGCCGCCTGTCAGACCGCCGAAATATCTACGGCAATCTAAAACAATTAACGTAACAAATATTTAATAAAATAAAAACCGGTATTGCTCAATTCAATCTCTTTTTCCCATAAAAAATAAGAGTGAACTTTGAAACCAGAACCGGAACAGGAACAGGAAAAATCTCCGGTCTCAATTAAACTTAAACTGCATTCGCACCTGCCCGCCGAGTTACCGACTTTCATTCAACACCTCATCTACACCAATCTTGATGCAAAAGACCGTTATACCAACTCCACTATAAAATCCGGCAATTCAAAAAACGTATGTACTGACTACATAAAATAAAACGCACAGATTACCGAAAACTCAACTATAAACAGTTTAAATATCAAAGGCAAAAAACAAGGGGCTTATGATACATTGCATTCTCTCAAACGTCAAGGGTAGGGGGAGGAATGTAAAGGAAATATTGAATAATTACCAAACACGATTACTGAAATTTTGATTGTATATTGCTCGTACTATAAATTGCGCGACTCAAGAGCGTAAGAGCCTGCTTTCCGAGAGGTAAGCAGGTGAAGGTAAAGGAAAATTCAAGTACGAACAGTTTAAAATCATCTTTGCTCATTAACACGACCTATCCTAATCAATTCTCGTACAACTTTACAAATTGGTTTACCGCAATAGGACCAAAAATCAAAAGCGGTAACCACGCACCCAAAACCGGCATGTCCATACTTGACCCAAGATGTTGACAAACTTCACGCAATGCAATAAACGAAATCACAATCAGACCACTTATTCCCAATGTCTTAAATATATTTCGATCACCATTGAGTAAAACAACCGGTAATCCTAAAAATAATAACATTACATCAAGAAATGGTTGAATAAGTCTGGCGTGAATTGTTGCCATGATTCTGTTACCGACGTCAAGGCTGCGATTGCGGGCGGCAAGGAACATGTCAAGTGTGGAAGCATATTGTCTCCAAGCATCGTTTGAAGCAAGGTAATCAAATGGAACATTCGTAACTACAAAACAACTATTTTCTTCAAGCCAATCCGGTTCGTCTTGATGTGTTATGACAATTTTTTGACCATTGAGCGACAGTGATTCACCTTTGAGTATTTCGGGAATATCATGTAGGTCTAACAACATAAAACCTGCTTTATGGTTGTTGTTGGCGGGACAATGTATTGCGTTTTGAGCTTTGAGGTAGGTTATTTGTTTGACAATAGGATTGCGGAGAACAAAACTTGGCGAGCTTATTCGTGATTCATTGCGAAAAGTACGATCTCCGTGAATCGTTATACCGGTTTCGTTATCAATTATTGCGTTGACCATTACGCCTTTATTTTTTTCGATTGAGGTAACATCCATTACAAGTTCATCAAGGAATCGAGGCAACAACATTTCACGAAATACCATCGCTGACAACGCTACAAAAATAACTGCAAAAATCAATGGCATAATAATTCGTATTGTTGAAATGCCGGCGGCTTGAATGGGAATTAGTTCGTTGTGCCGTTTCATTGACGCCACTGTTATCATTGCTGAAAGTAAACCCAACACCGAACTTAACATCATCACTATAGGGATGGATTTGAATAGGTAATATTTTCCTATTACAAGCGGAATGTTGTTTACTTCTGTTCCGGCGGTTATAAGCGAGTCAAGGTTGGTGAATAGATCAAATACAATAAATATCCCAACAATACTAACAAACCATAAAAATATATTGAAAAAAAAATGCCTCAATATATAGCGGTCAATTATTGTCATTTTAATTTTCGTTTGTATAAAAACAAATTATCTTGAGTATTATTAGACCTTTTCGCTAACTTGTAGGAGACCACCCCTGACCCCTCCGAAGGAGGGGAATTATTCGCCTCCCTCGGAGGCGTCTTCTTATTCCCCTCCGACGGAGGGGTTAGGGGTGGTCTCGGAGGAGTTAAAGGCGGTTTTTCGTTGTAGGTTTTTTGTTGCGTTGATGTATTTTTAGGTTAGAAAAAAGGTCTATATACTCTATACTCTTAAATACAATTATTCGTACTTGAAAATGTTGTTTTCTTTTTTGTGATGGACAAAATGAATTTTAGGAACTGGACAAACTGGAACACTATCTCAAAAAACAAAAAGTCAAGGGTTGATGATTATTGAGTATATCTAAATTGTTCAAACTTTAATTCTCATTTACCGCCGCCTGCTTACCTATCGGAAAGCAAGCATTGACGCTCTTGAGTCCCTCAATTTATAGTACGAACAGTATATATTGCATTACAATTACTGAAATAAATTAGCAAAGTTTAATGTTTGTATTTTTTGGGCTTCCAAATTCATAGCTGCGGATTATGCAGATTTTTTCAAATCAACGCAATATCGATTTTCACAAAAAATAAACCGTTTTCGGGTAACTTATGATAAATCGCTGATGAAAATATACCGTTTGTGCTATAAATTGCGCGACTCAAGAACGTAAAAGCCTGCTTTCCGATAGGTAAGCAGGCGGTGGTGAAGGAAAATTAAAGTGTGAACAGTTAAAAAATTTTTTATTGAAATTGCAAATTCTCTATTGTATGAATTCGGGAATATTTGTATTCTTCACAAAAATTGTCTTGCGGTTGTTTGGTAATTATTATTTTAAAAACAACATTAAATTAAACATAATGTATAAATTACTTATTTGCTGGCGTTATTTGCTTACTCGCCATTTTGCACTTTTTTCGATGGTAGCGGTTATGCTTGGAGTTGCGACGATGATAATTGTCAACGCAGTTATGCTAGGCTTTACTACGGAAATGAAAAATCGAATACATGGGATTTTGTCTGATGTAAACTTCGAGTCAATTGATCTGCAAGGTTTCCCTGATGCCGACGCATACATGGAAGCAATCAATTCAGTTGCAGGCGATATGATCGACTCGATGACTCCAACAATTATTACTCCGGCAATGTTGACATTCAGACCTGGAATTGACGCTGCAACTATCAACAGACAAATCCAATTGATCGGAATCGACGAAGTTACTCACGGAAAAGTAAGCGCAATTCTCGAATACATGCAACACCCCGAAAACCGAACTAAACTTAGTTTTCAACTCCGCGATTCAGGATACGCCACACACGAAAACAATAAAGAAACAGGCGGTATAATCAGACACGAAATGCAAAACGCCGGATGGAATTACAGAAGATACCGCGTCTCCGCACAATCGAGAATGCAAAAAGAATACGAAGAAGACCAAAAAAAATTACAAATAGAACATGAACAAATATTGAAATCAAATAACGCCGATAAACCCGCGACAACAATTACACCATACTCTGATTCTGAACCTATTGATCCATTTGCCCAAATTAAAGCAGTTGACGACAACGAAAATTATCTCACAACCGCAGAAAAATCTCATATATTCGACCCCGCAACAGAACAACACACAGGCGTAATTATCGGAATAGGTATCAGCTCTTACGGACGCTCCGAAAGAATAAATCCACAAACAAATAAAAAAGAAGTACACGACAAATTATTATTGATTCCAGGAGATGACGTCACTTTGTCATTTCCGACAAATTCGTTGCCTATAAAATTGCAAAGCGATAATTTCACTATCGTCGATTTGTACGAAAGCAAAATGATCGAATACGACTCGCAACTCGTTTTTGTACCAATAAAAAAGTTGCAACAATTACGCGGAATGTATGATCCTGTTTCGGGCAAACCAATGGTTTCACAGATTCTGATTAAAGCTAAAGCGGGTGTTGATTTGGACGTGTTGCGGGATCGGATACAAAAGCGGTTTCCGGCTTCTATGTTTGTCGTAAGTACATGGAAAGACAAACAAGAATCTCTAATCGCAGCAGTATTCAACGAATTGGCGATGTTAAACGTGTTGCTGTTTGTAATTTTTGTTGCGGCGGGTTTCGGAATCTTTTCAATATTCAGCATGATTGTTATTGAAAAAACAAAAGATATTGGTATTTTGAAATCGCTCGGCGCAAGCAAATACGGCATTATGCAAATTTTCGTTTTCTATAGTTTGTTAATTGGAGTAGGCGGTTCATTGTTTGGGCTTATACTCGGTTTAACTTTTATCTGTTACATCAAGCAAATTGCAACTGTGTTGTCATATATATTGCAAAATGAAGTATTCAATCCCAAAATTTATTACTTTTACGAAATCCCGACTGTCGTCGATCCTACAACTGTTTTTTGGATCATTTGCGGTGCGATACTTATTGCAGTTTTTTCGGGAATAATTCCTGCTTTGCAAGCCGCACGGCAACAACCCGTCGAAGCATTGCGAAGTTAAATATTGTCGACGCCGCACCAAGTCAAAATACCAAGTCAAAGTTTTCAAGTTTGTATAGTTACACTGCCCGTACCGTAAATTGCGGGACTCAAGAGCCTGCTTTCCGATAGGTAAGTTGGCGGCGGTAAATGAAATTAAAGAGTGAACAGTTTAAATTGTTCTCACTTTAGTTTTTGGTAACTTGTGTAGGTTTACTTTGTGGTCGATACACGAATTGAATTTGTTGAAAATTACGAAAATGTCAAAACACGCTACAGCGTTTCAATCAGCATCTATTTTGCAACCGTCAATAACCAAAATTGATAACGAATTGAGTACGCCGCAAATAACAGTTGAATTTAATGGAACAATTTGTCCGCCGATTGTATCGGTATCAGGACTTATTGACGAAGTTGAGTCGGCGATTGATTTTTTTGACAAGGAAAAAATTGTTGAAGACAATATTGCTGAAGACAATTTAGGTACAATAAAAAATAATCCAACACAATTTACTCTTGTTCAAAAGTCAGTTGCGGACAAAAATGTAGAAAACGGTAATATCAAGGCAGTCTTGCAAAATTTACAAAAATTCAGAAACCGTTTAGCTAGCGACGAAACTAACAACGATGTAAATTCAACCAAATCACTTTCTAATCTCAATCTCGATCTCAATTACGAAAAATCTTTGACGCAACCGTCTGATTGTGTCGTCAACGCTTGTGCTGTTAATGATACAGATATTGAATTGAGCGGAGGCTTGATTAGCGGTAATCTTTTTTGTAACAAAAATTGGCGGACTAAAAATCTGTCGCCGGAAGAGCAATTATTGGAATTTTCAGCAGATGATGTTCCTTCATTTGAAGCAGTATGTAAATCACGGATAACGGCTGATAAATTGTCTGGCAAAAAAAAGCCGGAAAATAATTTAATAACAAATAAAAATCAGGAAATTCAGATAAATAACCACGTCAGTTCCATAATAAATCATTCCATGTCAACTCCAGTTAATTCAAATATATCAAATATAGTAACAATAAATTCCGAAGATAAAAGTATGAATGTTGATTGTCTTAAACCAGCAAATAACAATGAACAAAATAACATGCAAAATTACATAAGAATTAATGAAACAGAAAATGATAGTAACAATACGCCGCTCGTTTTATCTTTGTTCAAAGGGGAAGATGCGTCTGTTGATACGTATGACAAAATCAACGAATCCGGCGATTCAGAGACGAAGGTTTTGCCCAATACAGAATTGCTGGTAACTCGCGGATTAGAGAAAAGCTATTTTAAGAGCAAATTAAAAATTCCCGTTCTCAACGGAGTAAATTTTGCAGCGTACAGCGGCGAGTTTGTTTCAATAACGGGTCAAAGCGGTTCGGGTAAAAGTACGCTTTTGCATTTGCTTGGTACGCTTGACAAACCTGATTCGGGTGAAATTATTTTTGACGGAGTTCGGGTTGACAATTTATCGGTCGCGGTTCGGGACAATTTGCGAAACAATAGTATTGGTTTTATTTTTCAATTTTATAATCTTTTGCCTGAATTTACTGCACTTGAGAATGTGTTAGCGCCGCTTATGATTCGTGAAAGTATTTTTGGATATTTGTTGCGGCGGCGCGTTTATATTGAGCGTGCAAAGGAACTTTTAGACCGTGTTGGTTTATTGCACAGGTTACGGCATCGTCCGAATGAACTTTCGGGCGGAGAAATTCAACGTGTTGCAATTGCAAGATCATTAATTATTGAACCGAAACTATTACTTGCGGATGAACCAACCGGCAATCTTGATTCTGCTTCTGCAAAGGAAGTAATACGTATCTTGCGAGAGTTAAAAGAAGAACGCAATTTGACAATTGTTATGGTAACACACGACAACAGTATTGCGTCAACCGCAGACAGAGTTGTAAGAATGTCAGACGGCGTGATAACATAAGGCAACTTCTAAAAACCTGTTTTTGACGGAATTATCGAATTTTTCAGGATAGACAAATTTAGACAATAAATTTATTTTATCCACGAATTGACTCGAATTTGCACAAATTATTTAATTCGTGATCTTTCGTGAAAATTCGTGGAAAAAATGAGTTTTTAGAAGTTCCCTTAATAGAATTTCTATACTGTTCGCAGTTCGTACTATGAATTGCATGACTCAAGAGCGTAAAAACCTGCTTTCATATAAGTAAGCAGGCGAAGGCAAAGGATATTTTAAAGTGTGAACAGTTTAAAATTGCAAGAAAATTGTTGCTGATTCAAACAGGAGTCCGTAACAATAATGATCTCTTTTGACCGGCGTTAATGAAATTAGACCTTTTCGCTAACCTGTAGGAGACCACCCCTGACCCTTCCGAAAGAGGGGAATTATTCCCCTCCTTCGGCGGCGTCTTCTTATTCCCCTCCTTCGGAGGGGTTAGGGGGGGGCTCGGAGGAGTTAAAGGCGGTTTTTTGTTGTAGGTTTTTTGTTGCGTTGATGTATTTTTAGGTTAGAGAAAAGGTCTATTTCACTGAATCCCTAAAACCTAACCTAACTTTTTTCGATTCGCCGATTTGCCGTGTTGCTTATTGGCACTTCGTGTATTTCACTTGATATTTCTATTTGTAATTAACGCCTACGGTTTTGCAATTGATGGATGCCATTTTTTCGCATAATATTGCGAGAGTGTTTTCGTCCGGGCAGATACCTACAATTGCGCCGCCGCTTCCGGCAAATTTAGCAGAAACACCGCAAGATCGCGCCGTTTCAACCATAAGAATATGCTCCGATGGTAATTGACATATTGAACGTCGCAAGTCAAAATTCTGATTGATGAGAGCATTCAATTTATCCCAATCCTGACTCAAAATAGCTTTTTTCGCCTCAATTGTAATCGCAGCGAATTGTGTCATTGCTGCAATTACTTTTGGTTCGCCATTATCGTAACGAAAACGCAAATTGTTATGAAACACTTCCGTCGGTTCGCCAAAATCTGTTGAGTATGAAACATAAATCGGCGGTAAAAATTGTAACGGTAACTCTTCATAACTGCCGCAAACAAAACCATCGTCAATCCTCTCGGAATCCTTGGCAAAATCCATGTACACGCATCCTTCATAAACTTGTGCAACACGGTCTTGGAGTCCGGCGGTTATATTGAGTTGCTCGCGTTCAATTGAAAGTACAAGAGACGGAAGAATCTGTTTCGGAATAACAACCTCATAGAAATTCATCAACGCACGAAGAGCCGCAACAACAATTGCACTTGAACCTGCCATACCAACTTGTCTTGGAATAGTTGTGTCATACCGAATGGAAAAATTGCGGTTGTGCAGTTTTATGCCTCGCGACTTACAATACATTGCAAATCCGTAAATAGCCGCTTTAATAAGACGAATTCCGCCATAATAACCGTGTAATTTTACATCTTGTGTCATTTCGTTGAGTGAGCGGAATATACTTTCGTCGCTTGGACTCGGTATTATTTCAATACGATCCCATTCGTAAAGCGTAACTTGCGCCTTAAAATTCTTGACAATAACCGCAATCGTTTTACCATTGTAAGCATCCGAAGGATTACCAACCAACCCTGCACGCGCATAAGCACAACAACGTATAATTTCCATTTTATTTTTTATAAGGTTAATAAACTGTTCACAATTTGAACCATTGAAATTTTTAACAATAAGTAATATTATGAAACCGATTTATTCTAGTATTGCGGACGAATCCGGTATGTGGGATTTAGTGGCGATGTTTATTGATGAGATGCCGGAGCGGATTGCGAAGTTTGGAGTTTTGTTGGAGTCCGGCGATTGCGAAGGTTTGTTGCGTTTCGCTCATCAATTCAAAGGTTCTGCCGGTAGTTATGGATTTGCGGAATTGAGTTTTGCCGCTGAAAAAGTCGTAACGGCAATAAAAACCGAACAACCAAAAAACCAAATTGCCGCTCTCACAAAAAATTTGATTGACCTCTGCAAAGCAGCTTCAATCAAACCCAAAATTTCTAATATTGACGAAAACATTCAATAAACAATTATGGATAACAGTTGATCAAAATCGAATAACGTTTACTTTTAAAATGTACTTTCCAAAAAATCAACAAAGTCAATAAGATGCTTAAATTTAAGATGTTTTAAAACAATTTCTATTCTTTGCGATTTCGACTTTTTGTACAAAGATGTCATTAATTAAATGGCGATAATTTTGATAAATACTTAAAAATGCAGCTGGTTAAAATATTTTACCATAATTTTTGTAAAGTATAGGTAATAATCAATCATTGGTATGGATATAACCAAGGTTCTATTATTTTTGCCGGTTCGCATATTTTTTTGCAATATCACGAAACTCGGATTCATTCTCATAATCAGGCAATTCGTCTGATACTTGAATGTAAGTCCCGTAATCTTCAGCTGGAAGTATTTTCACACAATCCGGTAACTTAGGGTAACTTCTAAAAACTCATTTTGTCCACGAATTTTCATGAAAGATCACGAATTAAATATTTGTGCAAATTTGTGTCAATTCGTGGATAAAATAAATTTATTGTCTAAACTTGCCAATCCTGAAAATTTTGATAATTCCGTCAAAAATAGGTTTTTATAAGTTGCCTTTAGGCATCGCGCGAAAATAACCTGTCCCAAATGGTATTGTTTATATTTTTGAGATTTTTATCATTCGCGTATGTTTACACCCGATATTTTTTATTCAATTTTTGAAAAATATAATTCGTTGCGAAACGTTCTTCACGAGCGTGGAGCACGAAGGTGGGCTGCCGCAGAAGCCCAACAACTT
>JAITDV010000226.1 GCA_031282385.1 Planctomycetaceae bacterium
TTCAGGGACAACTAGTTACTATCAATTAACCCAAAACACTAATTCCTCTGAAATATTACAAAATTTACTATTTTTGAGTTGGTTTGATTGGAGCTAACAGTGGTTTTTTATCGTTTAGGTTTTGCCAGATTACGGCATAGAAATTTCCTTCGCGTTTTGTTTTGAATTTTGTTTCTATGATTTTTATGGCGGCGTTTGATTCTTTTGTTTGTTTGTCTTGCAATAATTCAAGTCCTATCGCGATTTGTGTATCTTTTAAATCTGCAAACGCAAATTCGCGTTCTTCACCGTCATAGCAAACGCCGGTTAAAGTAGCTGAAGTCAAATTTGACTCCATTTTCCATTTAATCGGTTTACCATCAAATCGGCTCTCCGGTGTTGTGTGAATGATTACTCGTACAGAACCTGCGGAAAATTCATAACGTTGTCCGTCAAGTTGTCTGATCGACGAACCGAAACCATCCAAATGATACACTATCTCAAAAGATTTCGCCCGAAAAATTCCATCAACCGGTCGATCCATACTTGTGTGCATACTACCCTGATTATTAAGCAATCCTATCGCCGTTACAATTTTATTGTTCTTTTGATAATGTCTTCCCCACGCACTCGCGAAATCATTGCCGTTATGCTTAAACCGCAACCTGAATACCGCAACCGTTTCATTGTTTGATTTTTTGACTGACAAATTAACGTTACGATTATTGTTGTTTTTATCGCCGTTATTATCAATTACCCAATATCCCATCAACCCTCGCGATTGTTCCCAAAAAGTATGATACGAAGCCGTTCCGATTGTGCTTCTTGTATCTATCCATGTTGTTCCTACGACGTCAAACGCGGTACGATTTTTTACAAAAACGTCTTTAACTTCACGCGGTTTATCCGGCATTTCGTTAAAATATTTTTTAAGCGATTCATCAACTTGTATCATCGGTACAATCACAGACGCTTCAGCTGCGCTTTGGGCTAATTTTTTTTGACCGTCGGAATTTCCTACTCTTGCAAGCAACATATTCTTCGTCTTCACCGACAATCTATCCGAATAACTCCGCGAATGCGGCGCGGCTAATTCACCTGTTGGAACATGGTATCGCAGCGCAATCATCTTCCAAGTGTAGAACAAAAGTTCCTTCGCAGCTTTACGGCAATCCATGTCCGACACCAAATAAAGCATGCGCTCTAATTCCTCTATTACTACCGGCAAATACGCTGGACTGTTGTACTCGCCAAACGAACCGGTTTCACGAAAATGAATAAGACTGCGCAAAATTCTACGCCGCCCAAAATCAAGAAATTCCTTGTTACGCAATATTTCACCAGCTGCCGTTGTTACGGTTGCACCTGTAATGGCAATATTTGTGTACGTCGGACCGACATTGCGTTTGATTATTGCACGGCAACAATATTCGAGTGATTTTTCAGTTTTGATTTTTATGTCAGGTTGAAGACGATGGGCAAAATCATGCAAAATTATTATCAACACAGCACCTTGAAAATCCGCCCAATTGTAATCCACTTTCGCCATACGGTTGAGCGGTTCTTCTACATACCAGGGCCACACGCCAAACGTTTCACTTTGCGGATTGGTGTCTTGAAGCTCAATAACTTTCGCAAGCGTTTTGTTGCCTTCAACATGATGTTCGGAATACGGACTTGCAAGCAGAAAAATCGCGCGTTCCATGGCTGCACGTGTCGGGTGTACACGGTCGCCGCGTGCAAAATTTGAATGATAACCTTTAGGGGCGTTGTGTATTCCCCATAGTAAACCATTAGCCGGATCAACTTCTCCATCGTGCCGTTTTATGATATTCAAGATAAGTTGTTCCCGCGCACGGATTGGAGTTGTTTCTGTTGCCGGAGTTGTATTTGAAGTTGTATTTATTGTCAAAACAAACAACGAGAACAAAACAGAAGAAATTATTCTAAAATACATATATAAACCTGAAAAATTTTTTCAATTTGCATGTACGTAATTCGACATTAAACATGTATCTCTACTACATCGCAATCGTTCAAAATATAATCGCCCTTGACAACAGTACCGTCGTGAACGGCAACACCCCACACTTTACCGAATTTAAGATTTTTTGCATAATCTTTATGAATCAACTCCGCTAAATCCAGCAACGTTTCGCCTCTTGCCAATGTGAACGGTTTGTCGCGATCCGGTTCTTTTTTACGCGGGTCTTTGGTGTAAATTCGGATAACATCAAGCGACTGATAAATTACATTGCGCAACTCCGTCAAAGAATCAGACGAGTTGGCAGATATTCTGAATTCGCGAAACGGCAATGGACAAATTTCATGGAATAATTCTAAACGTTCTGCTGCATCCGGAACGTCTATTTTATTTGCTAAAACATACGTCCGCGTAAATGCCAATCCGACGTCCTCTTCATCGAGACTTGATTCGGCGGCTAATCTGGTTTTGGTTGTATTGAGTTTATCAATTACTTCTTTAGCCTGCTCAATCCCCGAATCATCGCCAAGATCAATCATAAGAAGCGCAACATCCGCACTACGCAACATGCCAATAATATAAGGTTCAAGAAAATCAAGCGTAATCGGAGGCGTATCGATCAATTGTACGAACACGTCTTCCCAAGACATCATGCCGGGGTGCGGTTGTTTTGTCGTGAATGGATATGGTGCAATTTCGGGTGTTGCGCGTGTCAATGTTGCTAGGAGTTGGCTTTTGCCGGAATTAGGACCGCCGATGATAACAGCAGTTCCTGCACCTTGACGCGGGATACGGAAAGACCGCGTACTACCGCCGCTGCTGCCGCGGGATTTTTGCGACTCAATATTTTTTTTAACTTGCGAAATCTGTGTTTTAAGTTTTGCTTGAAGGTGATCCGTCCCCTTATGTTTGGGCATCTCAGCAAGCATTACTTGAAGCCAACGCAATTCCTCTTCAGGCGTTTCGGAGCGTCTGTAATTATCTTCTGCTTTTTTATATTGCTGTGTTAAATTTGCGGGCATAATTATTATTTTTGATTTAATGTTTCAAAATAATTGTTATTATTAGACCTTTTCTCTAACCTAAAAATACATCAACGCAACAAAAAACCGCCTTTAACTCCTCCGAGACCACCCCTAACCCCTCCGAAGGAGGGGAATAAGAATATGCCTCCGAGGGAGGGGAATTATTCCCATTCTTCGGAGGGGTTAGGGGTGGTCTCATACAGGTTAGCGAAAAGGTCTATTTTTTGAATATGTGTAGTTATTGAGTTGGTTTTCAATTTTGTTCGGCAATTTTATTTGATTGTGGGCAAATGTAATTTATAGGGCAAGTTTGGCAAGCCGGTTTACGCGATTTACAATATTTTCTACCGAGTTGTATTAACGCGTGACTCAAAAAGCTCCAATCAAGTTGCGGGAAAATTACCATCAATTCTTGTTCTACTTTCTCTGGTATTTTACCATCGGCAAGTCCCAATCTATGACTCAATCTAAACACATGCGTATCAACCACAAATCCCTCATTTACGCCAAAACCGTTGCTTAATACGACGTTGGCTGTTTTTCTGCCGACGCCGGGCAGTGTAACGAGTTCGGAGATTGTTTGCGGGATATTGCCGTCAAAACGGTTTATTATTTCGGTTGCGGCGGCTTTGATATTTTTTGTTTTATTCTTGTAAAAGCCCGTGCTTTTGATTAACTTTTCCAAGGTTGCGGCAGGTATTGATGCGAAATGTTCAGGTTTATTGTATTTTTGGAACAGCGTAGTTGTTACTTTGTTTACTTGAACGTCTGTACATTGCGCGGACAATATTGTTGCAACTAATAATTCAAAAGGCGACCGAAAATTCAAAGAACAATTTGCGCCGGGAAATATTTCACGCAATTTTTTGAGCAATTTTTTTGCAAAGCGTATTTTTTGTTCTTGGGCAATTATTTTTTTATCTGTGGATTTTTTTAATTTCAATTTAATACCGTTTTCCTGAATATCAAAAAACAATAAAAATCGTAATATTTCAGTGGAATTGGTGTTTTGAGTTAATTAATGAATAAATATATTTCGCAACTATTCAGTTGCGTGTATAAAATTTGAAAATGTATTTCGTCCTGAAAGGGCAGTGCAAAACGGATTGGCATTACCCTTTCATAGCGCAATTGAGGAATGGGCTTTAACCTTTGGTCAAACTATAAGAATATAGTTGCCCAAATTACTTGTTTGCGTCGGGTTTCAATTCGTGCCAAACCGGCGCAAGCGTGTCGAGTAATTTTTTGTAACGATTATATTTTTTGTTGTATATTTCTGCCAATTTCGGGTCTGGTTTGAAACTGCGGGCAACTCTGACCATCTTTTCGCACGCCTCGGCATAAGATTTGTACAAGCCTGCTGCAACCGCGCCGCAAATTGATGCGCCAAAACAACCGAGTTCTGTACCTGCCGGAATTTCAATCGGAATTTGCAAAATATCGGCAAACATTTGCGCCCATACGTCGCTATTGACTGCACCGCCGGTCAAGCGGATTGTTGATGGTTTATTGATGAAGCGGAACAAACGTTCCGTGTGCCAACGATGTCCAAAAACAACACCTTCAAAAACGGCACGCATTACTTGTGATCTGGAATGTCTGCCGTCTAAACCGAACAAGCAGGCTTTTGCGTCAAGATCAACTGGATTTCCGTACAGAAATGGGACAAATGTGATACCGGTATCGGTAGCGTCGGTTAAGGAAACCAATTCGCTGCAATGTTCGTAGATGCTTTTTGTCATGCCTTTGAGTTTTAACAATTCTTTATCGCTTTCAAAAAATTGGGTAACGAACCATTCGAGATTGCTTGCGGAAGTCGCGCTGCCTTCGAGGACAAGGTAGTAGCCGTCAATGCTATAACAACTCGTCATAAATACGTCGCGGTCAATTATTGGTTTACTTGAGATGAACTGATTATTACCCCACGTTCCGGCGACCATACAGAATCTTGACTCATCTGTCATGCCGACTGCCAAGCCGCAAGCGTCAATATCGAACATGCCGCCCGCAACAGGTGTTCCTTGATGCAAACCTGTTAATTTTGCGGCGTCAGCGGTTATTTTGCCGCAGATATCAGCGGAGCGTTTGATTGGGGGCAGGATATGTTTCCAGTCGGAGAGTCCCCAAGTTGATAAAACTTCGTCGTCGTAATCTCCGGTTCCAACGTTGATCAAGCTGGTTGCGGACATGTCGGTCAATTCCATGTACGCTTCGCCCGTCAAACGATAACGGATAAAGTCTTTGACCATGAAAAGGTATTTTGTGTTTTTCATGGTCTCAAGTTCGTTGTCAATCAGCCAACGGAGCAATGCGTTTGGTTGTGCAGCCCATAGAGATTGCATTGTTTTGGGCAAGATTTTATCTAGGACGTTTCTTTCCGTCCATTCTTCAATATATTTTCGCGCGCGGGCGTCGGAGGAAATTATTCCGTTGCGGGCAGGTTTATCATCTTTGGCAACAAGATAAAGTCCATTGCCGTGACCGGTACAAGTAACCGCTGCAACCGTTGCCGGATCAATTTGAGATTTCTCTACGACCTCTTTCAACACTTGGCAAACTGCCATCCAAAGAGAGTCCATATTGTTTTCCGTCCAACCTGCGTGCAGATAAACATGATCTATTTTTCTTCCTGCTGCTGCGTATTCTTTTCCGGTTGCGTCAAAAATTGCAGCTTTAACCATTGTCGAGCCGCAATCTATTCCAATCAAATAATTCTGATCCATAATCAAAAATTTTTGTTATATTGCTCGTACTATAAATTGCCTGACTCAAAAGCGTAAAAGCCTGCTTTCCAATAAGCAAGCTGGCGGCGGTAAAGGAAATTTCAAGTACGAACAGTTTAAATTTGTTAAACGAATTCAAATCCGAACTGATAATATTCAACACGATTGAATATCTATTTTGCCATTTTCGGCAATGATTTGTCTTTTACGTGATTTAGGGGTTAGGGAGTTATTTTGTTTCAAATTATTCATTGGCGGTTTTTATTTCCAGGAAAATTTGCAGAGTCGCAATACGTTGCGTCTTTATACTGCTCGTACTATAAATTGCGTGACTCAAGAGTGTAAAAGCCTGCTTTCCGATAGGTAATCAGACGGCGGTAATGGAAAATTAAATTGTTAACAGTTCAGTCCCTTTTAATCAGTGCCTTATCCGAAATATCTTTTCTGCACCAAGCGCCGTCCCAACGTATTTTTTTGACAGCGGAGTATGCTGCGAGTTTTGCTTCTGATATCGTTTCTCCCAAACCGGTAACTCCCAACACACGTCCGCCGTTGGTCAACACTTGTGTTTTGTTGTCTGAATTTGGTTGGTTATTTTGTGCGAGAATTGTACCTGCGTGGAAAACTTTTGTATTTGGGATAGTTGCGGCGTCGTTTAGACCGCGTATCTCGTTACCTTTAACGTATTCCGTCGGATAACCTTTGCTTGCCATCACAACACAAACCGCATAACGTTCATCCCATTCGGGCAAATTAATATTGTCCAACTTGCCGTCGATTACTGCTTCAAATATTTCAACAATGTCGGTTCGCAATCTCATCAATAGAGGTTGACATTCCGGATCGCCGAATCTTACGTTGTATTCTAGGACTTTGGGACCTTGTTTTGTGATCATCAAGCCGGCATAAAGTACGCCTTTGAAAGGAGTGTTGTTACTATTCAACGCGTGAACGGTTGGGACTAAGATGCGTTCTTCTATTATTTGCAACATTTTGTCGTTGACAATAGGAACTGGGCTATATGCGCCCATTCCGCCGGTGTTAGGACCTTCGTCGCCGTCGTGTGCGGCTTTGTGATCTTGTGCGGGTTGCAAGGTGAGTATTGTTGTTCCGTCGGTGATTGCAAGTAC
>JAITDV010000254.1 GCA_031282385.1 Planctomycetaceae bacterium
CAGGAACTTATGAATTTGCGGTCGGAACTCTTTCTGCGGAAGAATCAAACCTCTTGAATTTAACCACTGCAACCATTGGAAACTGGTTTGATGAAGAAACGTTACGAACAGAATTTCAAACATTTGCCTGGCTCTTACTTCTTGCTACTCTCATGGTTATGACTGCCCACCAATGGTGTATCAAAATAGTTAAGAGTTAATATATTTTGTGCTGTTATAAATGGGTCGTTTTAGGAACGCAGGCGTCCCGCTTGCACAGAACTACGTAACGTTATTTTGCTATTGTGGGTGGGATACCCATAGTGCCGTAACCCCCAACATGGCAGGCGGGAACACAGTGTAGCGTAGTGACCGCATGAGATTGCTGAAAAATAAAGTGTTTTTAATTCATCAACTCATGGATTTATGTTCGATATAAACGTTATGGCGTTGCTCCATGCGGTCACTGCGCTGCCATGCTTGGGGTTACGCCGTGGTGGGATTAATTAAAATAGACAGTTACTTACGGCAATTGGTATTGCCTCCCATCTCGGATTCTGATCGCTGTCCCCAAACAGAAAAAAATTTTTTTGATTATTTTTTGTTTGAGGGGGGTGTTGACCTCTTTTTCAGGTTTGCTAGAATTAACGAAAGATATTAAATTCAGTTTTTTAATTTTCAACATTTCGGAGATCAAATCACTTTTTGAAGAATAAATTGCCCAGATTTTCATTTGGGCGTTAAAAAAATCGAGTACGTCAACTGTCGTCAAATCGCTTAGGCGAATTGTAATTTTTTACATAACGACCGGATTTTCCGGGTAGAAAATTACGATAACACTTCAATGTTACGTTGCTCCCGCTAGGGGAGCGTCGCGTGAAGTGTTACAGGTATAATTCAGCGTTACATTTTAACATGTAATGCACCACTTTCGTTGGTGGGAATGCGCCTATTTTGATGACCGTGTCGCTCCTGTCCAAGAGCGATATTCTGTTGCCGTTTCTCGGCTTGTGTTTGTTTCCCACTTTATGACAAAAACAGATTATATGTTTCGTAATCTGTAAATCTGTAACCTTTTTTCCACAAGGAGAAAAAATTATGAAAATTAGAGTTTTTAGAGGATTTACATTAGTAGAGTTATTGGTAGTGATTGCGATTATCGGTGTTTTGATCGCATTACTGTTACCCGCTGTCCAAGCGGCACGCGAGGCGGCAAGGCGAATGACCTGTACCAATCATCAAAAACAAATTATGCTGGCATTGCATAATTACCATGACACAAACAATGCATTTCCGGCATTGCGCGCCGGTGACCCCAAAAAAGCAACCTCTCTACCAGCCGCAGGACAAAATCGCCTCAATGTCCGGTTTGCGATTCTTCCATTTCTGGAAAATTCCGCATTGTTTGAATCCGGTCACAATTCGACATGCGGTTCTTATGATCCGGCAGATACCGTTTGGCAGACAACAATTAAAGCCTATCTTTGTCCAAGTGACGGCGGTTCGCTTATTTCACCGATCACCAGTACAGATACTGCTGGTGCGGTGAACTATTATTTTTTCATTAGTGATAGAATTCATTACCCAGTTCTCTCTGGTTCTTACACGAGATATGAGCAGTGCAGCGGTGTTTTTGCTAACATGTCTTGGACATCGCTTGCATCCATCACTGACGGAACAAGTAATACGATGGGAATTTCCGAAGGCGTCAGGGCTTCCGCTTTACGTTCTTTTGGAGCCGTTGTTACAACTTCATTAGTCACACCAGCGGCTCTGCCACCGCTTTTCAATCGCTCAATCAACGAATACGTTTCAACAGTAGGTATTTTTTCCGGACAGTGCGGACGCGGTTATCACGCATGGGATGGTCCGTTACTTTATTCGGCAGTAATGGCGGTCATTCCGCCAAACACTGTACTCGTTGCCACCGGAACCGCCCACATGGGAAATAGTCAATACCTTCTCAGTCCGACAAGTTTTCACTCAGGAGGAATTAATGTTTCATTTATGGATAGTTCTGTTCGGTTTGTTTCCAATTCAATTGATGTCGATAATCAATCTGCCGGTTACAATGGTTATCCCGATTATGGAAATCCGAGTCCGTATGGAGTTTGGGGCGGTCTGGTTACTAAAGCCGGTAACGAAAGTGTTTCATTTTAGTTTCAAAAAAAATTAACAACGGGAATAACTCCCGTAAAATGGCAATGATTTATTTACGAACCATTATTTTTATTTTACTTTCCGGAGTTCTTTTAACCTCGTTCGGTTGTACAAAGAACGGTAATCGCGGCACTATTCCCGTAACGGTAACAGTCAAATATAACGGTGTTCCGGTTCAGGAAGCGGTTGTTGTTTTTATTGCAGAAAATAACTATGCCAACGGATTGACAAACAAATCCGGTTTTGCCAGAATGTCAACATTTCAATCAGGAGACGGCGTCATACCCGACAACTATAATGTTACGATTTATAAAGCGGAGGTGGTCGAAGAATTAGACCCGAACAAACCACCCGGAATGAATGTGATCAGTTCAAAAACAATATTTCACATTCCAGAAAAATATGGTGAAATATCAACTTCCGGTCTTGTTGTTTATGTAACAGAAAACGATTCCAATAATTACGTTTTTGAACTTGTCGATTGAACTATTGTAGAATTTCTATAACTATTCAGTTGATGTTGTTATGATAAAATTTTTTAGTCCCGCGAGGGACGGCATTATGAACAACCGCTGGTGAAGTGCTATACTCATTACACTTTAAAATTCGGCAATCATTCACTTAAACCGCCAAACGGTACTGATATTGCCGACACGCGCCTGAGTACCAACGGTTGCGCCCTTAGTAGCCGTAAGTTATTCCAGTTGCGCCCTTATTAAGACATGAGTTTTGATAAGGGAATAAGAGCGAGTGGCGGGAATTCCTTTGGCTACTAAGGGCGCAACAGTTGGTACTCAGACGCGTGGCATTTGTTTAATACAAATGATTGGCATGGAAATAACAAATAAAATGTTACTAAAAAATAAAACCCGATTTTTCAAGTGTAATGAGTATAGTTGCGCTGCGTTACACCATCAGTTATTCAAGATGTCGTTGCTAGCGCGGTTAGAAACAAATTTTTTCGACTAATTTTTCGACTTCGGTCGATTTCAGTCAAATAAAATTAATTTTAGAGATTCCCTATTACTCAACAATTATTCACAAGGAGAAATTCAATGACACGTTCGTTTTTAATTTTTGTTTTACTTTTAGGTTTGAACTTCGGATGTTTGAATCTTTCCGGTTGTAACGGAAAACA
>JAITDV010000454.1 GCA_031282385.1 Planctomycetaceae bacterium
CCTCCGAAGGAGGGGAAGTATAAGAAGACGCCTCCGAAGGAGGCGAATAATTCCCCTCCTTCGGAGGGGTCAGGGGTGGTCTCCTACAGGTTAGCGAAAAGGCCTAATAACTAAGGAAGCCTTAAATCAATAGCGTAGAGCGTCGCCCCGCTGCTGATTCAAGGCTTTCAGCCTTGTCGTTCACAATGCAAAACAAAAAACAATCATTTGAATAATTACAATATTCATAACAGGCGGGAACACAGCGTGTTGTAGTGACCGTTTAAAACGGTCATGTTTTTAACCACCCCTAACCCCTCCAAAGGAGGGGAATTTGATGATTCTCCTCCAAAGGAGGGGAATTTGATGATTCTCCTCCTTTGGAGGGGAATTTGATGATTCTCCTCCTTTGGAGGGGAATTTAATGATTCCCCTCCTTTGGAGGGGTAGGGGTGGTTTATTAAAACACGACTGAATATTTACGAAATTATTTACATTTGAGGATTGAGCGACTCATGGTTTTGAGTTCCTGCAATTGTTTACGTACTTGCAATAATAGTTTTGCCTTATCGTGTTGCAATTAACCCGAAATAAAATAAATGGAGAAAATCCAAAATGCCCCTTAACCCTAACAATAAAAAATCAGATTTGCCTGAAACAAATATCCACACGCCCGAATCCAACGAAGCTACACCATCATCATCATCATCACCTTCTCAATCCGAATCTTCAGATGTTTCACGTCGGATTTTTTTGCAGTTGGCAGGAGTTGGAATTGCGGCGGGCGTTGCAGGCGGATGTGATATTAATTCCGGTGAAAAAAAGCCTTCCGGCGGCGCCGGTTGGTTGCCCGCACAATACAACACTTCCGGCAATTTTCCCGTTCAAGTACGCGGACGAATTCCTATCGATCCCACAAATCCATCAATAACACGAGACGATCAAAAATGTATTCTTTGCGGTCAATGTGTTGAAGTTTGCTCTAAAGTAGAAACAGTAATGCACAATTATGAGTTGCCTTTGATTGACGATATTCCTTGTATTTGTTGCGGTCAATGCACGCTCTGGTGTCCGACCGGTGCAATTACTGAAGTTGACGACACTAATATTCTGCTGCAAGCTATCGAAAATCCCAATCTGCATGTTGTCGTACAAACCGCACCTTCAACAAGAGTCGCATTAGGCGAAGAATTCGGTTTGCCGGTCGGGACAAATGTTGAGGGCAGTCAAGTTGCGGCGTTAAAGCTGTTGGGATTCGATAAAATATTCGACACAAATTTCTCCGCCGATCTCACAATAATGGAAGAAGGAACCGAACTTGTTAAACGAATCACCGGCGAAAAAAAAGCGCCTTTGCCGCAACTTACTTCTTGTTGTCCGGGTTGGGTTAAGTATTGCGAGTATTTTTTTCCCGATTTGATTCCAAATTTGTCGTCCGCCAAATCGCCAATGACAATGTTGGGTGCAATGATAAAAACTTATTACGCCAAAAAAAATAATATTGATCCCAAAAAAATATTTTCTGTTGCAATAATGCCTTGCACTGCCAAAAAATTTGAAGCAATCCGCCCCGAAATGAATCACTCCGGCATAAAAAACGGCGACCCGTCTATCAGAGACGTCGATTTGGTAATCACCACCCGCGAACTTGCAAAACTAATTAAACGTAAAGGATTCGACTTCACAAATCTACCGCCTGCAAACTATGATTCACTTTTGAGCGAATACTCCGGCGCTGGCGTAATTTTCGGCGTAACCGGCGGCGTAATGGAAGCTGCAGTCCGAACCGCATATCACCTTTTAGCAGGCGACCCGCCCAAATTATTGTTCAACCTCGAACCGATACGCGGATTAGCCGGCGTTAAAGAAGCAAAATTAAACGTTCCAGGTACAGGCGAAATAAAAATCGCCGTCGTATCAGGTCTGCACAACACTCATAAAATACTTGACCGCGTCCGCAAAGGTACCGGCGATTGGCATTTTATTGAATTTATGGCTTGTCCGGGCGGTTGCATCAGCGGCGGCGGACAACCGCGATCCGCCGTGCCGCCTTCCGACTCAGTTCGCACCGCACGAATCAACGCTCTTTACTCCGCCGACGAAAAATCTACCATCCGGCTCAGCTACGAAAATCACGAAATCAAAGCAATCTACAAAGATTATCTTGGCGAACCCAACGGCGAATTAGCACACGACCTCCTGCATACACATTACGGAGATCGCAGCAATCATTTGACCGCCAAAACAAAAAAATAAAATAAAAGGAGAATTGAAAATGTCAAAAGGTGTTTTAGTCAATCTCACAAAATGTATAGGTTGCGGCGCGTGTACGGTTGCGTGCAAAATGTATAACGCCAATAAATGGATCAATAATATTGCACCTGTAAACGGCGAAAACGCACAACTCGCCGACGAAAATTGGACTGTAATAAAAAAATTCAAATTGTTCAAAAACGATAAATCACAAGTTTGGAGATTCGTCAAACAACAATGTTTACATTGCCAATCGCCATCATGCGTATCCGCATGTTTTGCCAAAGCACTACAAAAAACCAATGAAGGCGCAGTTGTTTACTTTCCCGAAAACTGTGTCGGTTGCCGATACTGCATGCTCGCCTGTCCTTTCAAAATTCCCAAATTCGAATGGCAAACGCCAATTCCCGCCGTTACAAAATGCGTAATGTGCTACGGCAGATTAAAAGAAGGTAAATCGCCCGCTTGCGTTTCAGTTTGCCCCGAAGGTGTAATGAAATTCGGAGAACGCGAAACCTTGTTGAAAGAAGCTAAAGAAATCATTGCAAATGATTCAAGATACATAAATCACATCTACGGCGAAAAAGAAGCCGGAGGTACAAGTTGGATTTACATATCAGACATGCCGTTTGAAAAAATCGGTTTCAATACCAATGTTGTCAAAAAACCGTTGCCCGCTTACACCTCGTCCTACATGAAATGCACACCAATATTCGGCGCAATTTGGACAATCATCTTGACCGCTCTCTACTTCATCACAAAACGCCGTAACACAATCAAAAATGAAACTACCGATTTTTTGTACAACAATCCAACAAACAACAAAACCAATAACAATTTATCAAACGAAATAACCCCAACTCAATCCGATAACACATTCACCAATGTACAACCGGAAACAAACACGAAGAAGGAGAACTAAAAAATGCAAAATGAAATCAATGATTTTTCTTTCCGATTCAAAATCACTTTTGTCCGTATAATTCTGCTTTTAATATTATTAGCAGCGTTGGGCGTGATTGCGGTTCGTTTTATTTTCGGTCTCCACACTGTAACCAATTTGAATGATAACTGGCCTTGGGGACTGTGGATCGGTTTCGATGTTATGTGCGGCGTTGCGTTGGCAGGCGGCGGTTACGGGACGGCGTTGCTCGTACACGTTTTGCATATTGAACGATTACGCCCGATAGCACGCGGCGCAATGTTGACGTCGTTGATTGGTTATTTGTTGGTGATGGCAGGTTTGTTTCTTGATATTGGCAGATGGTGGAACTTCTGGCGTCCATTCATTTCTTGGGGACACGACTCAATCCTATTTGAAGTCTTTTGGTGCATTTCAGCTTATACAATTGTGCAAGTCCTTGAGTTTTGCGAAATATTGACAGAACGTATATTTCGCAAATTACACAAAATTTTCGTAACAATATTACCGGCACTAATGATCATCGGCGTAGCAATACCAACTATGCACCAAGCATCTCTCGGCGGTTTGTATTTATTGATGGATGGAAGGTTGCATCCGCTTTGGTGGAGTCCGATAATTTTTGTATTCTTCTTGTTGTCGTCATTTTTCGTAGGACCGGCAATGATAATGATAGAATCAGCAATAAGCAGCAAAACATTAAATCATAAAGTACCAATCGACGTATTAAAAAGTTTGGCAAAAATCGGCGGAGTTGCAATGTTAATTTATCTGATATTGCGAATGACAGATTTGATTTTACGCGACAAAATCGGATTAATACTTGGCAACGAGTACGAAAGTTTGGCGTTCAGGTTGGAGATTGTAATTGGTCTTATTGTGCCGATAATGATTGTGTTTTCACCGTTGTCAGGCAGCCGATTTTGGCTTGTTGTTTATGGAATTTGCGCAAGTTTCGGCGTATTCCTAAACCGAATGAATGTCGTAGTAACCGGAATGATACGGGAAATGGGCGGCTTCTATTACCCGTCAATTTACGAAATAATCGTAAGTTTCGGACTCGTTTCTGCCGGTATTCTGGTTTATTTGTTCGTCTGCGAAAATTTTAAAATAGTTGACCCAAACGCACACCGCAAAGAAGCACTCCCAAAAATAGCTCCAGTTTAATGTAATCATTCAGTCGCAAGATTCATGTAACCCAAAAAACACAATTTATGACTATTCAGCCGCAAGTGTTTTAAACTGTTCACACTTTAACTTTCCTTCACCTTTGCCTGCTTACCTATTGGAAAGCAAGCTTTTACGCTCTTGAGACACGCAATTTATAGTACGAACATTATATCGTAAAATGTTTTGAGTTAAAATTTTGTCAATAGGCTCGCAGCTCATTGCCAAAAATTAATGTATCACTTTACAGGCATCCTGCATTCAAGCAAATGATACAATTTCATAAACCAACCCCAAATTTATTAAATGAACAAATCACCTAAAACGCCGTCCATAAATTCCGGACAAAAACCAACAGAACCTCCACAAATCGGAATGGACAGTACTGTCAATAACGTAGTTTCATTTCTGACAAATGCGCCGCGTCAATCTATTGTTTATCGTTTTCTTGTTATGGTTGCGGCGGTGGTAGTGATTGGCTACGGAGTGAGTGCGGCAAGTAAAATTATTGGTCCGATGTTTCTTGCTCTTTTTCTTGCAATCATACTTCTTGTGCCGTTGCAATGGATGCAAAAAAAGGGTTGTCCGAAAATAATTGCGTTGATTATTGTGATTGTTTTTACTGTTATTATTTTTGTTGGGATCAGTTATCATGTTGCGAAATCATTAAATTATCTTGTTGCCAAAAGCCCTGAATACAAGGCAAATCTTGAAGCAAAAATCGCAGCAATCGATAAACGGCTGGAACAAATCGGTATTGCTATAAGCGGACTAACAGCATGGCGAATCGAAAAAGAAAAGGAAAAAGGATACGAAGAAAATATTGATAACGATGAAGTTGACGAATCTGATCCTGAATTACCTGTTGATAAGAATCAAGATTCGAATAATCGTTTCAATAATTCAAAAAAAATTGTCCCGCATTCAAACGATACTCCGAATCTTGAAACTCCATCAAATAACTCCAGATCAAATAATACCTCGCCCGACATAAATACCATTACCAATCCTGTCAAACCCTCACAACCAAACGCCAATAACATCAATACCGAACCCGCAGCTTCTAACAACAACGTCAAAAATAATCGTAACGTTAATTCAGACAACAACAAAATTGATAACAATTCAATCAAAGATTCGGATAAGAATTCGGCGAATGGCGAATCAGGTAAAGTTATAGTTGTTCCCAATGGAGTTGGTGATTCTAATGTTGCGGAACAAGTTGCGCAGGTTGCGGACGCGGTTGCGAATGGTGCAGCTCCAAACACAGAAAAAAAAGGTAACGGCAATGATCCCGATAGCGTAAGCAGCGATATTGAAACAACATCGTTGAGTGAGTTTTTAGGCGGCAGCAGAGTAGGATTTGGTTTTTTGAAAGAAGAATCCGATAAGCCGCCCAAAGAATCCGTAACGAAAACACGACGAGATTTTCAATCAAAAGAAAAATCACAACTAATTCTTCTCAATTCACAAGATGTAATGGTTTGGTTGCGGACTTCGCTTATTGCAATTAGAGAAATAGGCGAGAGTGCGTTTCTTGTTTTGATATTTACAATTTTTATGGTTTTTGAAGCAGCGAGTTTTCCGACGAAAGTTGATCGCGCGTTTGGATTGGACGGTCCAATCAACAATCAACACCTTCAACGAATTGCGGGCGAGATACGGCGTTATTTATTTTTGAAAGCGATTTCCAGTATGATGTCAGCGGTAACAGCGACAATAGTTTATTGGTTTTTTGGAGTACCGGCAATGTTTTTCTGGGGATTGGTTGCATTTTTTCTTTATTTTATTCCAAATGTCGGCGGCATTCTTGCGTCAATTATTCCCGGTCTTTTGATTTTCATGACGCATGATTGGCAAGGCGTCGCGATATATGCGGTTTGTCTTGTTTGTATGGAATGTACGATTGGTTATGGAATTGAACCGAAGATGTTGGGACATGGGCTTGGTATTTCAACTGTGGTTATTTTGTTATCACTTTTTACGTGGGGTATGTTATTGGGACCGATTGGTTTGTTCATGGCTGCTCCGCTTACAATCATGGTCAAAATTACATTGCAAGCATTCAAAGAAACCGAATGGATTGCAACATTAATCGACAGAAAATAATCATAGAAATTACATTTGAAAAATCATGACCATGAGAAACACACACGGCTGAATAGATACCATTACAATTCATTTACCGTTGCCTGCTTACCTATCGGCAAGCAAGTTTTTACGCTATTGAGTCCCGCAATTTATAGTACAAACAGAATATGTTAAAAGATATAATTGCAATTGATTTCGGTACAACTAATACTTATATTGCGAAATGTCCTGCGAATGCACGAATACCAAACGCAATACAATTCAATTCCAACTCTGTCGGTATCGAAACAGCGTTGCTCTATTCTAATGAATCATCAGATGATTCGCCTTATGTCGGCGAGCAAGCTGTCAACGGTTTTGGCGGCGCGACAGCTGAAGAACGTCAAAAATACGATTATAAATTCTATTCCCATTTTAAACCCGATATTGTTACAAGTAATCAAGCTCGCCGTAACGCAGTAGATTTTTTGTCGGCAATTCTACGCGACGCGCGAAAATGTAATATCAATTTTTCACCGATTGATTGTCATATAATTGTCGGCGTTCCAAGTGAAGCAAACACACAATATCGAGAAACCTTGCGGGCTATTTTCAAAGAATCCGGTTACGGCGACGCAAATCTAATTGACGAACCGATTGGCGCAATGCTTGACAGTATTTCGTCGGGACTATTTCCGATTGCGGATATTATTTCCGGTTTTTTGGTGATAGATTTTGGCGGCGGAACTTGTGATTTTGCATTTATACAAAACGGAAAAGTACGTCATTCGTGGGGTGAAATGAATCTTGGCGGTCGATTATTTGACGATTTATTTTATCGTTGGTTTTGTGATTTGAATCCGGGTAAGGAAGTTGAGTTGCGCCGTAATGGAGAAGATTTTTTTGTCCGCGAGTATTATTGCCGTCAATGGAAAGAGAGATTTTCGCAATTCATGGCAGTCAATCCGCAAAAAACTTTTTCCTGTTCAATCGGCGACTACGGTAAAATAAAAAGCGTAACATGGAACGAATTTATTGAACGCGCAGAAAATTTTGTGCCGACAGAATCGTTTCTGAAATTTCAATCCGATTCCAATGTATCGTTGTCGGAAAACTTGACGTCGGGTAAAGTAAATTTGCTGCAATGGTTTCAAAATTCTTTAATGTCAGGTTTGTCCAATGCAGGAATAGCAATTTCTGATATTCATGTTATTGCGTTGGCCGGCGGCAGTTGTCAATGGTCTTTTGTCGGCGAATGTTGCCGTAAGATTTTACAAAACGAAAAATTTTTCCGCAGCAATCAACCTTACGCGACAATTGCAAACGGACTTGCAGTTTTACCGGCGTTGGAGCGTGAATTTCAGCATAAACAAACGGAGTTGACTGCGGCGCTGCCATTATTTGTACAAAAAATCAATGAAGAGATAAAACTTGAATTAAATAGAGGACGCGAATTTATTGTCAGTAAAATTGCAGTAGATTTATTTGATGACAAAATCCGTCCGATTTTAATAGCGTTTCGTGAGAACGGCGGTACGATAAATAAACTTGAATCTGACATCAGCATGGAAGCGATGGCGTTTGAATCAAATATAAATAAACTTGTCAATGACGAAATCGGTAATAGTCTGACGGCACTTTTTAGTATGGTGTTGGAGAATGTACGGGATTGGTTGAAGAGAAATGATTTAAGAATGGGCGATGTTCAAAATGATACAAATTTCAAAGCCGGTAAGGTTGATATTGGACGAGTTGATCCTAAAGTTGCGGAGTCGGTGGTAGGTGTTGTCAATACGATTGTTGGTACGATTATCACGATTATTGTTGCGAATATCTGCGGAGGAGGAGGAATGGCAATAATTATGTCGGGACCGTTGGGATTAGTTATTGGCGGGATTATTGGAGTTGTTGTCGGCATATTAACTGTTTCCGTCGGCAAAGAGAAAGCAGCTGAAATCGCAAAAAATTTCACAATACCATCAAATATCTCTCCATTACCTTTTACTAAAATTAATCCTCTAAATACAATCCTAACCGACAAACGAATTATTGTCTGCCGTGAAGAAATGCAGAAAGACTTGTCAAAAAAAATTGATTATGCGTTACAGGACGTATTATCTGATATTTTATCTAAAGTTGAAGATATTATTTGTAACGAAATTTCCGCATTGAGTATCGTCCATATTAAATAGTTGTCCCTGAAAAAGTCTTTTTGTTGTTTTAATGGTAGCCAACTTGTTCGCGGCGAGTTCGTTTGAGCATCTGAATGGGTACTCCTTGTCAATTAATTTTGATAATAGACCTTTTCG